>JAQUZA010000346.1 GCA_028691595.1 Candidatus Rifleibacteriota bacterium | reverse complement strand
CCATACCACTCAGTCTCTGCGGGTTCTTTAGCGTAATCACGCCCAAAAAATAATCCGACATAAAAGTCAGTTAACCAGTCATTCGAACCGCTCTGGTTTAATGAAAGATATTTTATTGAGCCGTTCAAGCTTACATTGCCTGAGAGTTTGGTGTTTCCCTCAATTCCGAGATACGGTATGGTGAAGTTCTGCTTTATCTCACCAGTCTGCGCGCCTTTGGGCGTTGGCTGTGCCAGCCCCATGAAGATATGGCTGAATTTCAACCCGTAGAGCAATTTCCAGGAATCTTGTTCTGACTTAGTCAGCAGGCGGGAAAGACCAACATCGGTGAAACTGGTCTGTTCATTAATTGAAGCGCCTGCGGTGTAATCAAGAGTGTCGAAGTTTACTGTTTTGTTCAAGCTGCCTTTGTGATCAAACTGGTTGTAATCGATACTAAGCTGGTCCTTCGCAGAAAGTTTCCAGCTTGCGGAAAGAACCAGACTGGTTTGTGCGTCAATATCTGTATCGTCAGCCAGACCGAGACTCATGCCCTTCGCGTCTATGTTCCCCTCAAGATCACTGTTCCAGCCACCTGCACCGATAGCCAGCCGATTTTCCTTTATTGCCGGTTGCCTGTCGTTTACGGTTACAGGTCTCGAAATGACATTCAGAGCCTGAACTGGTGGTGCTTCTAAGTCAGGTGATTCAGAAGTTTCGGCCTGAGGCGGCCAAATCAGAGCTGAAGTTAAAAATACAGAAAGTTTTGCATGAACGCTATTCGGATCAATCTCTTTCATGTCATAGGCAAAACCAATCATGGCACTTTCTGAGCAATTGGCTATTAATCTGGCACAAACTTCTTTCGCCTTTTCCGGCTGGTTTCTCATCATGTAAGTCTGTGCCAACCCATAAAAAGCGCCGCCCATATCGGAAGAATAATCTGTCGCCAGAATTGTTTCGTAGATTTCAGCGGCTCTTGCCCATTCTTTTTTTGCCATGAGAAATTCGGCCAGCAGGAATAGAACAGATGCTTTTTGACAGGGATTTATTGTCTGGTCAGAGACACTCTGGAAACGCGAGATGACTGCTTCAACCGTCCCGGTTGCGCGAATTCGCATCGCTTCGTCGAGAGCCTGGCCCAAATCTTTATTGCACCAGCCTGCTTTTACAAAAAAGAGCAAAAAAAGGCATAAAAACCAACACTTCAAAGAACTATTAGTGCACATATCTTCCCCTTCGGTGTTTCTTGCTTTTTGCTTTGACAGAAACAACGTTTCTGAGAAACGCTAATAGTTTCAGGGTGTGGCTTACATTCTCAAAAGATTCAAATTCCTATAAGACCCATAATATTAGCAACTGGACTGGTGGTCAATGTATTTATAATTCAGGTTTTTTCTGCGTCTGCCTGGCTGTGAAAAATGGCTCGCTGCCTTTTTGTATTTGCAACTTTACGAAGGTGTTCTGCACGGGTTATTCTATTGTCTGAGCCAGTCAGAAAGATAACTGGACTAAAAATCAGCGGGAGAAAAGTCATGGCAGATTCTGCGGGCTTGAATGCAATCATTATCGGCGCGACCTCAGGCATCGGCAAAGCCATGGCTGAGCTGTTGATACGCAATGGATACCGTGTGGGTGTCACCGGGCGACGGACCGAACTGCTTGACGAAATACAGAAGCAGCATGGCGCAAACATGGTTTGCCGGCAAATGGATGTCGACTGCCCGGAAACCGCTTCTCAAGGTCTTGAATCTTTGATCCGCGATCTTGGCGACGTTGATCTCATTGTCGTCAGCGCCGGGACTGGGGTTATAAACCCTGAACTGGCCTGGGAGCCTGAAGCGACAACCATTGCCACCAATGTAACCGGTTTTGCAGCAATGGCCACCACTGCCCTTAAATATTTTTTGAAACGTGGAAAGGGCCATCTGGTCGGCATCTCTTCGGTCGCCGCCCTGCGGGGCAGCAGTGACGCGCCGGCCTACAATGCCTCAAAAGCCTTTGTCTGCAATTACCTTGAAGGCCTGCGCATCAAAGCCATGAAATCAGGCAAACCGATTTTTGTCACCGACATTCTGCCTGGCTTTGTTGCCACGCGCATGGCTCAGGGCGAAGGCCTGTTCTGGATCGCAACGCCTGAAAAGGCGGCATTGCAGATTTTTGCCGCGATCAGGGCTCGCCGCCGCCGCGCTTTTATTACCCGGCGCTGGCGTTTAATTGCCTTTCTGCTTAGATTCATGCCCGATTTTATTCTCGAAAAAATATAAAATACCTGAGCGGGCTATTTCTGGCAGACCGGGCAATAGAATGAACTGCGCCCGGCAATTCTGATACAGGCTACTGTTCCTTTGCCACAGCGACCGCAGCTTTCTCCGGCACGGCCATAAACATGGGTGACAATAGGAAAATGCGTCGTCTCAGAATTTAAAACATAGCCTGCTAGCCTCTGGCTTTGTTCACCCGAGGCTATCGCCGCGTGAATCACCGCCAGCACCCCGGCAATTACCGCCCTGATCTCAGACTGATCAAGCGAGCCGGCTGGGCGATCTGGCATAACACCTGCCAGCAGCAGACCCTCTGTGGCATAGATATTGCCAAGACCGGCAATCACTTTCTGATCCATGATCAGGCTTTTTATACTGCGCCGGCTCATGCTGCAGGCAGAAGCAAGGTAATCGGGCAGCAGCTCGCCGGCAAAGGGCTCTACCACATGTTCGCCAGGCAAAGCACGCAATTCAATGACCCCGAATCGCCGCGGGTCACAAAAGCTCAGAATTCGCCCGCTTGCCAGTTCAATGCGCAGGTGCTCGTGCTTAAGATGCCTGTTGTCGGTCTTTTCACGAAGATAAAAACAACCCGTCATACCAAGATGGGCATGCAAACAACGTTCATTGCCGAAATCGAGATAAAGTGACTTGGCGATACGTCTAACCGCCAGAAGCGGCCGGTTGAGCAACCCGAAAACCTGGCGGGCGGAGGGAACAGGACAACGAAGCTTCTGGCTGAGCCGCAGCCAGCTGACCATGGTATCACCGACCAGCAATTTGTTCATGGCAGTGGCAACGGTAAAAACCTCTGGAAGTTCAGGCATCCGTATTCTCCTGTTTCATCTGCAGGCGTAAAGAGCACACCATGGCAGCCCACTGAAAAATGTATAAATTTCAGCAGCTGCCATGGTGGTTTTTATCAACCCTTCAGCATTTTCTTAACTTTAAGAACTTCCCTTACCATTTTGCCGAAGTTTTTGTCGACACGGTGACGTTCATGCATCTTCTGCTCAAACCTGGCCGACTCACGTTTCAACTTCTGATAACTGCTAAAAGCAGCCGCATCGATTTCAGAGCTGGCAATAGCCGCAATTATTGCGCAGCCAGGCTCAGAAGTATGCGTGCAATCAGAGAAGCGACACCTGGCCGCCAATGCTTCAATTTCGGCAAAGGTTTCCCCTACCCCGTTCTCGACATCAGACATGGCAACTTCTCGCATGCCGGGAGTATCGAGCAACAAGGCACCGCCGGGCAGCATGTGCAGATTCCGGCTGGTGGTAGTATGGCAGCCGCGGCCTGTCGTCTCGCTGACCTGTGAGGTTGCAAGCAGCTGAGCCCCGGCAAAGTGGTTTATCAGTGAAGACTTGCCAACCCCTGATGAGCCTGTGAAACAGAATGTTCGCCCGGGCTGCATCATCTGCCTGACTGAATCAAGGCCAAGACCGGTCACAAGACTCGTGCCAATTATCTCTACGGCCGGGTGCCTTCTGAAAATCTGCATTTCGAGCTCGCGCCAGTCGCCGTCGGCGAGCAGATCACACTTATTGATCAGCACCACCGGGTCGATGCCCCCGTTGAGAATAAGAGCAAGGTAGCGATCGATACGGTTCACTCTGAAGTCGCGGTCGGCAGAAATGACGACAAAGGCTGTGTCAACGTTGGCGGCAATAATCTGCACATCGAGCTTGCCTACCGCCGAACGTTCAAGGTTGGTGCGCCGCGGGAACAGGGCATCGATCACCGCATTCTCGTTATCGGCGCGGGTGAAAGCTACCCAGTCTCCGACTGCCGGAAGATCCCGGCGGGTTTCAGCACCATGTCTGAGCTTACCGGTCATGGTAGCCCGCATGATGCCCTGGTCGGTCTGAATGAGATACTTTTCACGCGAATCGGAAATAACTCTGGCGATTTTATCTCTGGACATACCGGATTCAAGCCGGTGCTGTTCCTGAAAAAATCCGTCGCCAAACTGTTCAAGTTCCAAGTGCATTGTTACACTAGTCAATCCCCTGCCTGATAAAACAGTCATCGAGGCTTTAAAAAAAGGTTCGTATAAAATAGCTGAGTCGCTCGCCGAAAACTGGATGAATATTGTCATCGAG
>JAQUZA010000345.1 GCA_028691595.1 Candidatus Rifleibacteriota bacterium | reverse complement strand
CAGTATGCTCAGAATGCGAACATCTCTGCCCATGCCCTGATTGGCATCATCAACAACATTCTTGATTTTTCTAAAATCGAAGCCGGAAAACTTGAAATTGACAATATTAAAACCGATCTCATCAGGCTTCTCGAACAAACAATCTCGATTATCCGCTGCCAGGCCGAAAAAAAGAACCTCGAACTGCTTTTGAATATTCCGCCCGAGGCCCCGAGGTTTATTTTTTCAGACCCGGTCAGACTTGGCCAGGTTCTGGTTAACCTCCTGGGCAACGCTGCCAAATTCACCGACCAGGGCGAAATTGAGCTTCGCCTCGAATTTGCAGCTGATCAAAATAATTCAGGGCATTTCAAGTTCAGTGTCAGAGACACTGGTATCGGTATAGAACCGGGTGAGCGTGGCAACATTTTTAAAGAATTCACCCAGGCAGACAATTCAGCCACCCGCAAGTTCGGCGGCACAGGCCTGGGGCTGACAATTTCCAGAACACTTGTTGAAAAACTGGGCGGAACTCTCGATTTTGCGTCTGAACCCGGCAGAGGCAGCACTTTCTTTTTTACCCTTAACAGCAGATACGAAAACGGCGAATCATTCGCCATCGACAACCTTAAAGGTATCAAACGCCTGCTCATTGTCGATGATAATCAAGAAAACCTCATTATTCTCAACAAAACCCTCGAAAACTGGAAACTTGCCTCAGAAACCTGCAGCAGCGGTAAAGAAGCTCTCAAAAAGCTTGAACAAGGCGAAGCATTCGATATCATTATCATCGACTACCAGATGCCTGAGATGAACGGTATTGAAACCATCAGACAGATACGCCAGAAGTTTGATTCTTCGGGGGCAAAGCAACCATTTATTCTTCTGTATAGTTCAGTTGATACCGTGGCAATAAGCGAAGAGTGCAAAAACCTGAACGTTCAGCTCAAACTTGTAAAACCTGTAAGGGCAGAAGACCTTTTCTCAAGTCTCTGCCATATTAAACAGCAACCTCAAGCACCCCAGGGAAAAAGTGCCGCCTCCAAACCTTCACTTACGAATGTTAAAAAAGCGCCGCGCATCATGGTGGTTGAAGATGTCACCATGAACCGCATTTATGTCTGCGAAATGGTCAAAAAACTGCTGCCTGAATCAGTGTTGGTCGAGGCCATCAATGGTTACGAAGCGATAGATAATTATCTTAAAGACAGACCCGATCTTATTTTCATGGATATTCAGATGCCG
Organism: Candidatus Rifleibacteriota bacterium; assembly: GCA_028691595.1. Lineage (GTDB taxonomy): Bacteria > Muiribacteriota > Ozemobacteria > Ozemobacterales > Ozemobacteraceae > Rifleibacterium. Next base: position 3,124 of record JAQUZA010000345.1, on the reverse strand, counting down.
ATTATCGATGGCTACGAAGCCAGTCGCGAGATTCGCCGTAATGAAAGCGAAAAGGGCCTCGGAAGATGCCCGATAATAGCCCTAACTGCCAGCGCGATCAAGGGTGAATACGAAAAATGCATTGCGGCCGGCATGGACGAATTTATAACCAAGCCCATCGACCCGCATCATTTTACCCGCATTTTTCAAACCTACCTGAAGCCGTAAAGCCAATCCATGCAAAAAATCAGGCGCATAAAATAAAAACCACCCCGCTGCAATCATGCCCGGGGTGGTCTTACAAGGCTTTTCATTTAGAGACTGCCGTGAACCTGCAGAAATTTTACTCTTTCGTTCAATGAAATTTCTACCTGATGACCAAGATCTCTATATGTGCCGGTGCTGGCTTTATATGATTCAACGACTCCGCGGGCAGCTTCAACTTCTTTTGCGTTTTCAATGCTGCTGATTTCAGTGGTTATGGTCTTCCAGGCTTCGCCAAGGCGTTTGTTCATTTCGGCAAACATCGGGTTGGTCCAGGGCTTGGGCATACCGGGGTGCATCAGGTGATTGAGATATTCACCGGCGTAAGCTGCAGTATCCATGGCTTTCGATAAATTGCTGGTATTAAGAGCAAAAGCGGGCAGCGTCATTACTACAAGCAGAGCCACAAGAACCAGTCGAATCAGCTTATTCATTTTCGTCTCCTGATAGTTTTTTTTGTTTGGCGACCCCGTTAAAGCAAAATGCATGCCAAGCTCAAAACACAGGGATAAAAAGAACTTCAACCATTGTTCACCCTCGGCATGTTAATTTTTTAACAATAAGGGCGACCAAAATTCAGCAACCTGATTTCACTAACAATTCTGGCAAACTTTGCCGATTGACTTTTTACAAACAATTTATTATTATATCTATATATAAGCCAACTTTTTTACAAAAAATCTATTAAGGAGTTAATTATATGAAAACAAAACACGATATTCTCGAATTATCAAACGAAACCATTAAACTGGGTTTTATAGAATCAGAGCGATATTTCGAATGTCTCGCATGCGGCCGGGAAGTGGAAAAAGGCCTCGTTTATAAAGAAGGCGAGACTTTCTATGAGGCCAGGCGCTTTATAGAAAACCATATTGCCAGGTCGCATGGCTCGGTATTTGAGTTTCTGCTCGGGCTCGACAAAAAAGTAACCGGGCTTTCAGATCATCAGATTGAACTGCTGAAACGATTCTACAAGGGCTTTTCAGACCAGCAGATACAGCAGGAACTCAAAATTGGCAGCACTTCAACCGTCAGAAACCACCGTTTCGCTCTCAAAGAAAAAGAAAGGCAGGCGAGAATATTTATGACCCTCATGGAACTCATGCGCGAACACGAAAGTGAAAAACCCCGCTACGTGCAACCTCACGCAACGGCAACCATGGTTGACGACCGTTACAAAGTCACCATTGAAGAAAACGACGAAATCCTGAAGAAGTATTTTCCAGAAGGTCTGGAGGGGCAACTTTCCACCTTCAAAATGAAAGAAAAATGCAAACTGGTGGTACTCAGACACATTGCCAGACGTATCGAACCCGGCCGCATCTACAGCGAGAAGGAAATCAACGAACTGCTGCAGACGGTATTCAACGACCACGTAACCATCAGGCGCTATCTGATCGAGTATGGTTTTCTTGACCGCAAACCAGACTGCAGTGCTTACTGGCTTCTCAGCAAAGAAGAAAACACCGGACGAACACCGCAATTTTGAGTGCCTTGAGCGCGTTTCCCGCGTCTGTAGCTTATCAGATCCGGGCTACCGCCAGAAATACCGCGTGCAGTGTTGTAATCAGAATTACAAACACTGCACGCGGTATTTCTTTGCTCATCAGCGGCAGACTGTAATCAATCTGCCCTGACCGACAGGCTGCAACACAATCTCCGCAAAGGGTACATGACCGGCCAACCAGACGCGCCCTGATATTCTCAGCACTCAAAGCCGAATATCTGCACACCCTGCTGCACTGCATGCAACCATGGCAACCATCAGAAATGCGCATTCGCCAGGGCGATAGACGGCCAAGCCAGTTACCGATCAGACCCATCGGGCAGAACATCGTACAATGAGCCATCAGGCCAAGCTTGCGCGACACCAGAAGCATTATGAGAATGCCTGCCAGCCCGAAAAGCAGCGAAACAGTCAGTGCCCATGCCCACCCCAGCTGCAGGTAACGCAGCAGAGAAGCGCACAAAACGACAAAAACAAGAACAGCAAGCCGGCCAGCCGGCCACCAGCCCGGTAATGGCTTGTCTAGAACAGAACTGCGACTGCAAAGGTCATCCCAGGCACCAATATAGCAGAGGTGACTGCACCAGGCTGGGCCAACCAGTAAAACCGTCACCGTAAACAGGATCGGCATAAAAAAATCACCACCACGATACAAAGGCCCGGCAATAATCATAGCCGGCAGGGGCAGGTGCAGCCTGCCGGTCATCAGAAGTCTTTCAATACCGGCAAGCCCCAAAAACAGCTGCGAAAAAAATACCAGCGAAAACAACAGCCAGATACGTGGCCTGAGCCTCTGTGCCGCCACCGGGTCAGTCATCTGGCCGGCAAGCCAGCCGGCATAAACAGACATGATTATGATCTGCACCCAACCAGCACCAGAATAGAAACGTTCGGCCAGCAGCAATGGTATTTTCGGAAAAACCTGCACCACCGCCAGCAGCAAAAAGGTCAGCGAACCGGCCAGCGCTTTATTCAGCCTTGAACTCATCGACCTACTGCTCCATTCGAGCGAAAAATCACTGCAAAACAGCGGCAAAAAAATCTGCAGGTACAACCTGCGAGTTACCAAGAACTACTTTGCCGCCTTCATGACCGCATCATTCAAAGTATTGTAGCCCGGCCACTGAACCGTCTTGGCCATGCGCGCCTCGGGGTTTAGTATCACGCCCTGCAGCACCTCGTCGCGAAAGACATTGAAGCCGGTGCGATCAACTATATAGCCGATGTGTTCCTTTGGCAGACAACGAAGAATGTAGCGATCGACATAAGCCATGGTATTGGCGATGACTTTGGTCACCACCTCTTCGTTTACCCGGTCGAGAAAAGGCATTGCCAGTCGCGGGTTCTTCTTGCCGGTGCGGCCCATGACCAGCA
>JAQUZA010000344.1 GCA_028691595.1 Candidatus Rifleibacteriota bacterium | reverse complement strand
TCAGAGAAACCCGCCCGAAGCGCAGAGCCGTTTTCAGTTCTGCCTCGCGATTTTCTGCGGTCAAAGGTTTCAAGGTCAGATAAATATCACTTGAGAAAATTGCCGAAAGTGCAAGCAACAGACCTTCTAGGGTCGAGATACCGGCACAGAGCAGGCCAATACTGATCAAAACCTGAGTGGCAGAGCTGAAGTTCATGGCGATATAGGTGGGCACCACCCGGTCAACTGCGGTCAGCTGAGTCAATGAAACGCGGGCATAAAGGCCGACAACCAATACCGAAACAAAAACCGCCCCTGCAATAATAGCTGTGGCAAGGTAGGTTTTGATCTGACTTGAGTCTTTAAGCAGCAGAGATTTGCCGAGAATGTGCGGCTGACAAACGATTGCCAGACCAACCAGGAAATTGCAGAAAAATACCTCGAAAAAGTTTCTGAAGTAAAGCGATGCCGGGTTGGTCATGGCCGTAAGACCCGGATCAATTGCCGCGAGCTTTGCAAACAAGCCTTCCCCGGACATGAAGTGTTCGTAACCGCTGCCGATAAGAATCAGACCAACCAGCAACATAACCAGGGCCTGAATGGCGTTGGTATAGGTTGAAGTATTGGCACCGCCCAGCAGCGTATAAGAAAAGACAAAGCCCATCACCCCCACAACCAGCCAGGTGGTTGAATTCATGTCGGTCATCTGCAGAAGGCTGAAGAGGGTATAAGCGATGGCGACCGCTATCAGAACGATAAAGCTCACCAGAGTCAATGAAATGAAGGCAAAGAAAAGCCTCAGGCCCTTTGAATCGTAGCGTGCGCCTATCCATTGCGGTATCGTCAGGGCCTTAACCTTGTCGCCCACATTTCTGAAGGGCCCTGAAAGAATGCAAAGGCCGGCAATGATGCCAAGCCCGGCTGAGAACCCCAGACCAAGCAGCGCCGAAAGACCGTAGTGATAAACCAGACCCGGGTTAACGACAAAGGTTGCAACGCTGGTCAGCTGTGCAGTCAGCGACAAACCAACCCAGAAAGGCGAAATATCACGGTTGCCCACGGCAAAACTTGCCAGATCTTTAGTGCGGCGCATGCCTCTGATGGTTAAGACAAAAGTGATGACAACATAAACGATTAACGCAGACCAAACCAGTGCTGTATGACTCAAAACTTGAACTCCCTTGCCTATATTTTATGCTGCAATTATCACATGATTTGCTGCGTCGCGTCAATGTTTTTTTGTTTTTTGCAATATCAATTTTTCATTCAGATTCCCGCCAGGGAAATTATTCTCACTTACGCAACATTTTGCTTGATACAGCAGCATTATTTCTATAACAGATGCAAAAATTAGAGAAAACTGACCGCTTTAAGTAAGTGTGATACAAGCTCACCGTTATCTGGTGTTTGCGTTTCCTGGTCAGGCCTTCAAGCTACATCAGACAAATGAACTGGCCAATTTATCTGTTAGTCCTTTGTCACATATGAAAGCAAGAATAGACATCAATTCTGTCATCCCCGCGCTTGTCCCCGGCAGGGGGAAAGCGGGGATCTAAGCCGCTACATGTTAGATTCCCGCCTGCGCGGGAATGACGAAGAACCCCCATAATTCTTGTGTGACAGAGGACTAGTCACCCAATTTGTCGTCGACAACGGGAAATCGTGGATCCGTGGCAAAATAAAGGTTTCTAAGCAAACATCGATGAGATTCACCCTTTCGGTGATGACAAGTAAAGATAGTCACTGTGCTTGCTCAATGTTGACAAAGCCATCGCCAAAAGTTAAATTGAGTGCAGTTATGAGCCATAGAAGCAGAATTGTTCTTACATTGCTGGGCCTGGCCCTGTTGCTGCAGAGCAGCAACCTTTTCTATGCTTTCTTTACGAGGGTTTTTCCTTTGTCGGCCAGGTTAAGCCCCTGGCTCAGGGCCGGAACAGCAACCTTCATGGTTGGCACCTTTTATTATCTGACCGCACTTGCAGCTTTTTTTATGCAGAAACCCATAATTGAGAATGAACATGGGTTTGAGAATTCACTTGAAAGCAACAATGAAACCGTTGATGAAATCACTGATTCGGAAACAAATAACCTGAGAATTGAGAGGTTAAATGCCTGCGAATTTGACAGAAAAACGCTGCTGATTGCCGGCAGACCTTTTAAAATCGACCGGTCAATAATGAACCCGGCCAACCATCTCGTTTTGTCGACAATTCTGCTTTTCTGTGCGTTGGCAACGGTTCTGGCTTCACAGCTTCCGGCCTGAGTTTTTCAGAGGCCTGCCAGAACCGAGAGCAGTTTAAGGGCACTGCCGACAATAATCACTGTGAAAAAGCAGCCAAAACAGCCGGTTGAGCCTTCACTACTTTCGAGATCTTCAAGTTTTTGCTTGGCCGGAAAAGAGCCCTGGGCTGCGGATTTTCGAAACCAGTATTTGGCTTTTTCTTCGCTGAGCTCAACACCGGTACCCATCAGATAAAACTCACCAAGGTGAAACTGAGCCTTGCTGTTGCCGGTGCGGGCCAGTTCCATCATTATTTTTGAGGCCATATCGAAATTGTTGTTGCGCAACTGCTTGAAAGCATCGTCAATTGTGTATTTTGTCTGGGCAGAACTTTGCTGAGACGATGACATTTCAAAGTCAGGTGGAAGGTTTACGGCACCGCCCCTGCCCTTGCGTGGCTTGTTTGATATTCCGGCATTCTGGCGATGACGGCGGGCTTCTCCTTCGGCATTTTCTGCGGCAGTGCCAAAGCTTTCGACGTTCATGCTGACTTTATTCTCAGCATCGCTGATCGAAAAATCTGTTACCCTCTCAGAAGAGCCATCACCGAACTTGCCGTCAAAATCAGCAACCTGGGGCTCAACAACCTTCGAGACAGAATCGAAAGGGTTGTAAACCATTTCGATTGAGGCATCGGTAACAAGTTTGATATCATCTTTGATTTCAAGCTGCTTATCAAGAATATCGAATTCATCAGCTTCTTCGGCCCTGATTAAAGATTTAACCGGTTTAACCTTAAAAATACCCTGCCAGATCTCGATCACCTGACGAGCCAGTTCTGGTGAAAAGCCTTCAAGCTGAGAGGTTTTGGCAATTACCTCGGCAACCACCCGTTCTTCAACCTTGTTACCGGCACGAACACGAATTGGTCGCAGAAAATTCTGCAACAGCGGCTGCAGAATAACCTCAAAATCATCGGCACATTCATTGCCGGCGAGATTTAAAACTTTTTCGCGCAGGCGTTCAGGCACCTCGGTAATGGTTATTCCATAACGTTCGGTGAGTTCCTTCAGAACTGCTACGATCTGTTCAAGATGCTTCATTAAACTCTCTCCAGCGATTGCGGCATACTCTTGTTCTATTCGATACCTAGATTCAATTTTACAATTGCCAGCAGCCTTTTGAAAGAAAAAAATTGTCGATCACGGGTCGCGTGCACAATTTTATCAAACAATGCTGCATTTTCAGGGGTTTTGAACATATTCTGCCCCTTTTCGATACTCAATCTATATTCTTCGGGAACCTCGCGCTTAAAGTGCCCGATTCTCCAGTTTTGCCTGTCGCTGACCGGCTGTCGTGCCAGAAACGGGTCGGTAAGAGCCAGACGATCGACGATTACCGGTTTTGTTCCTGCCCAGAAACCCAGCATACCGTTAAAATCGTTTTCCAGATACTCTACTCCTGAAAGCCCGATCTGTCGACCGATCTGGCTCCATTCAAATTCAGGAAATAATTCGCCGGGCCGGCTGTAGAGGTAGGCATACAGTGAGCAGACATCAAAATAGTAGCCCCGTTCATCGGCAATACCATGGCTGAGAGAAAAGTCCTGAAATTCAAGCCCGGTATTCACAGGAGTATGAGGAAACACTGCCAGGAACAACAGAAAAATGACTGCCGCAGAACGCAGCCGGGCCACCCCAATATTTAAGAACCGCTCAATTAGACTGGTTTCAGCAAGCAGAAGCAGGGCAGCCACGAACGGCACCGAAAAAAAGCGACCGCGCATGAAGTCGCCACCAACAATGACAACATAGACAATAGTCAGCAGAAGAGCAATACCTGAAGCCCTTACAAATTTTCTTGAATCACGCAAAGCAGCGTACATGCCGGCAAAAATAACCAACAGCGTCAGCGGGTCTGCCAGAAAAGTCACCTGGCAATAGCGCAGCCCCTGCATCAGCAGGTCTAACTGGTTGATTCCGGTGAACAGCTTGGCATAAGCGGTATTCGGAAACAAAGCTCCGTAATATAGCAGTGAAAATGCCGACCAGGCAGCCAGAGGCAGAAGCATAAGACCGGTATCAGCCCATACAGAGCGCGAAAACCGGCCGCGACACGAGTAAATCAAAGCCAGGCCAGGTATTATGGC
>JAQUZA010000343.1 GCA_028691595.1 Candidatus Rifleibacteriota bacterium | reverse complement strand
CAACCGGGTGGCAAGCCTGACCACAAATCTGAACCAGAAAATCACGAAAGACCCCGAACTTGAACCCACCGAAGAGGAGCTTCGCAAATCACGAACATACCAGCCAGGCAAAATAAAATCATTTTATCTTGAATCAAAAAAGAAAGAACAGCAGCAGGAGGCAGAAAACGAATGAACGGTCATAACATTGGTATTGTTGGCGCAACCGGAGCAGTCGGGTTGAAAATACTTAAAGTTCTCGATGAACGCGTAAAAGATATTCAAAATCTCAGATTATTCGCCTCAGAAAGAAGTGCCGGCCAGCAGCTTGAATTCAGAGGAAAGAGGTATCAGGTCGAAGACACTGCCAACAGTGACTTTACCGGGCTCGATGTCGTCTTTTTTTCGGCCGGAACAGAAGTCAGTCTTAAATATTGCCCGATTGCCGTTAAAGCCGGGGCACTGGTCATAGATAACACCAACGCCCACCGTATGAACCCCGACGTGCCTCTCGTGGTTCCAGAGGCCAACCTTCACGCCGTGAAAAATCACAAAGGGCTAATTGCCAACCCGAACTGTTCTACCATACAGATGATCGTCGCTCTGGCTCCTATCCATCGCGTCAATCCGATCAGACGAATTGTCGTGTCGACTTACCAGTCAGTTTCGGGAACAGGACTTGAAGCGATCGACATTCTAAAAAAGCAGAGTGAAGCCATTCTCGCCGGAAAAGAACCTCCCGAAGGCGTTTACCCACACCCGATCGCCTTCAATCTGATTCCTCAGATCGATATACTGCTTGAATCGGGGCTTTATCGCGAAGAAGATAAGATGGTTAAAGAAACCTGCAAAATTCTTGAGTCTGACATAAAAGTTTGCCCGACCACCGTAAGGGTACCAGTTATGTTCTGTCACAGCGAATCAGTGAATATAGAACTGTCTGAGCCGATGACGCTTGCACAGGTTAAAAGTATTCTCGCAGAAGCCGAAGACATCGTAATGGTCGATGATCCGGCCAGGTCTGTCTACCCGACACCACTTGCCTGTCAGGATCGCGACGAGGTTTTTGTCGGCAGACTTCGTGTCGACCCGACAGTGCCGTCAGGTTTCAACATGTGGATTGTGGCTGACAATCTACGTCGTGGGGCCGCGACCAATGCAGTCAAGATCTATACCGAGATGGTCAGAAATGGTCTGTTCTAAGAAAAAGAGTGTCTCAGCGGTCATACTAGGCCTGCTGGTGCTGTTTGCGTGGCTGCCCTGCCAGGCGCAATATGCGGTTTTGAAAGGAGACGAGCCCCGAATACGGGCAATCCTTTTTCATCAGGACAACCCCAGGGCCCTGATTTATTATAATGATCAGAGATTTCACGCTGTTCCGCACACGCGACTCGACAAGGAATGGTATATCGAAGAAATAAGGCGGGAGAGCATACTGTTCAAGCGTGCTTCGACCCACAGCTTTGTCGAACTGTTTCTGCATGCACCGCAGAAGGCGAAGTTTCATAAAGACTGGTCGTTTTACGGGCACCCTCTCGCACTGTGGGAGGCAGTCGAGCTTCTGGCCCACGGGTTTGGCCACCAGGCCGTGATGCATTTTCAGGCTGGTGGAGCGGTAGTGCCCGGCAACCACGGCTCAACCATCGGCAAGCTGCTCAAAAAAGTATTGCCGCCCCACCACAGATTCGCATTTGCAGGGCCGACACTTATGGTTCTGCCTGTTAAGCCATCGGGAGAAGAATGGACAGAAGTGCTGCAGAGAATGAAGCTTTGTGTTCCTGACCGACTGTCGTTGCGCTATCCCGGCCTCAACAAACCCGGGGTAATTCTTTCGCGTGGCGATGACATTCAATTTATTCTGCGAAAAATTTCTCTGGGCGGCAAGGTTCCGATTCAGTTTCCGCGTGACCTGCACTTTCCGGTGTATGCCTCGATGCGTGGCATACCATTTGCCCAGATGCTTGTAAAAATACTCTATATCAACCAGTGTATTCTAATTGAACGCGAAGAAGGGCTCGAGGTTACCCCGTGGCCACGTCAGATACTGCAGCGCAGACCCTATGCCGATTTTCCTCTTATCAAATCGATGCCTTCAGAACCACAGGAAGGCTCAGGGCCTTACCCACCGCCTTTGATAAAAGAGCATCTTCTTGATCATCCTGTAGTTCAGCAGAATCCGGGGTTATAAACATGTCAATCTTTCAGCTCAGTGTACAAAAATGCAGTTCATACCAAAGCGATGCGATAGCAGCAGCGGTTAGCAAGCTTCTGGCACCGCTTGGTGGCATTGAAAGCTTCGTTAAACCCGGCTTCAGAGTGCTGATCAAGCCGAACATGCTCACATGTAAAGACCCCGAAAAGGCCGCAACAACGCACCCGGCGGTTATTGAAGAGATCGCCAGACTTTGTGTTAACGCAGGAGCCAAAGTTATCATCGGCGACAGCCCCCCGGCGGTATTTGGGCGAACTGAAGAATTCTGGAAAAAGACAGGATTTTTTGCTGCGGCAACCAGAAGTGGCGCAGATCTATTCAGTTTTGAGACAGATAGCAAATCGCCGCTCAAATTCTTTACCAACGGTCGCGAAGTAACCACGCATGTAATAAAAACGCTTTTCAGGGTAGATGCGGTTATCAATATTGCCAAAATGAAAACCCACAATCTGACACGGATCACTGGTGCCGTAAAAAATCTTTTTGGCCTGATTCCAGGCTTTTCAAAAGCTCAGTGGCATAAAGTTTTTCCCCGGGCCGAAGAATTTTCTGACTTCATTGCTGACTTTGCTCACCAGATACCGGTTACACTCAACATAATGGATGGCATAGAAAGCATGGACGGCCAGGGCCCGGCGGGCGGGCGGGTTGTAAAAAGTAATCTGCTTTTTGCTTCAACATCGCCAGTGGCAATCGATATGGGCTTCTGTCAGGTAGTTGGGCTTGAGCCTTCTGAGGTGCCGACCCTGAGACGTTGCAAGCAGCTGAACTGGGGGCCAAAAACTTTTGCTGAGCTGCAATTTGTCGGATACACACCTGACGAGGCAAAAATCAGCGGCTTTAATGTGCCGCGCACCCCGCCTATTTCAATGATTCCCGATATAATCATCAGACTTGCCCGCCGACTTGTGTGGGCCGGGCCGGTTTTATTGCCAGACACATGCATTAAATGTGGCAGATGCCGGCAGATTTGCCCTGCCGATGCAATCAAAATTACTGCCGGGGGCGCTGAATTCGAGCGAAATCTCTGCATCTCATGTTTCTGCTGCATGGAGGTCTGCCCTGTTGAAGCAATTGAAATGAAATCAAGCCCGCTGCTGGCATTAGGCCTGCGCTTGCGTGGCTTAAAACGCCACCTGCGCCAGAATAAAAAATGACATATTTCAAAGAACTGTCCAACCGGCTTCAGCTGGTTCTTCTCGATGCTCTGGCAAAAAGCTGTGCCAGAATGAACTTTGCCCGCAAACGCAAACTGGCGCATCTCATAGCCACCGTCGCCAGACCCTTACCCTGGCTGCGCTTCAATCAGGTTGCTGCAAGCCTTTCAGAGCATCTTGAAATTGGCCCTGAGGAATCCCGTAAACTTGCAGCAGGAGTTTTCAAGCAGTTTCTGATCAACGCATTCGAAATGGCTGGCCTTAAATATTTCAGTAATGATCAGTTGAATGCCAGGGCCAGAGTTGAGGGGCTTGAGAATCTGCAGGCCGCTCTGGCGCAAAAAAAGGGGGCCATAATTGTTTCGGGTCATTTTGGTCTGTGGGAAATTATTCCACCATGGCTGGCGCTGCATGGTTTCGGCGTGACAACTGTCGTCCGCCGTCAAAACAACCCTTACGTCGATGCCTGGTTCGAAGAAATGCGCCAGAAACATGGTGCCAGAACGACTGATTCAGGATACGGCATCAGAGAAATTCTGAAATCGTTGCGCAAAGGCGATATTCTCGCTCTGATGATCGACCAGGATAACGGCAAACAGGGAATTTTTGTACCCTTCTTCAAACGCTGGGCTTCGGCACCAACCGGGCCAGCTCAGATAGCTCTTAAAACAGGGGCACCAATTGTTCCGCTGGCCATTTTCCCTGATTACGAAAAGCAGCATCTGATAAAAATCTGGCCGCCCATTTATCCGGGTGACTTTTCAAACGATGTTGCCGGTCAACAACAACTGACTGCAAAATTTACCGCCATTCTTGAAGAAATCGTCAGAAAGAAGCCGGAAAACTGGTTCTGGCTTCATCGACGCTGGAAAACACAGCCTGCGGATGCGCCTGACAATCCATGGGCAAAACTTGTTTTGACATCTGAGCCTGCCACAGGCGATAATATGTCAGGGTGACAAATGGCAAGGATTTACCTTAAAACCTATCAGTGGGTATTGCGTG
>JAQUZA010000342.1 GCA_028691595.1 Candidatus Rifleibacteriota bacterium | reverse complement strand
GTGAACCAGGCACACAGTTGACAATGAGAACCTTCCACCTTGGTGGTGTAGCTCTGGCTCAGCGTTCTTATATCAAAGCCAGATCGGCTGGTACCGCAAGGTTTGACACTCTCAAGCTGGCAAAAATTTCTGACCGCGCCAAATTCGAAATTGGCTCAGGCACAGAGACATTTGACAAAACTGAATTTGGTTCCAGCATCAAGACTGTTGTCGTTGGTGGTTATCTGACTATTGAAGGCAAAAACAGCCGCAAAGACCGTGTCCATATCCCGGTTGGTTCAGAAATGCGTATTGAACCGGGAGACAAGGTCACTCCAGGTAAAGCGCTTGCCGAATATAATCCGAATAACATCGTTACCGGTTACACCGGCGAAGTTATCTTTGATGGCATCGATCAGAAAGACGGTATGGTCGTTTCTGAATCAGGTATCATAAGAATTCTGACCCAGGATTTTGATCCGGTCACCAAAGACTTCATCATTGAAGACTACAAGATTCCTCAGGGCGCGACTCTCAGGGTTGAAGACAACGAAATCATTCACGCCGGTAACCTGCTGGCTGAAATTTCTGCTCAGTCTCATGCCGCGATTGCCCGCATGGATGGTATTGCCAAATTTGAAAATGTTCGCATCAAGAATAAGCAGGTCATCAGCGACAACGGTATGATCTTCATCTTCCCCACCAACGAAAAAGCCGGGAGCAGGGTTGAATATAGCCTGCCCAAGGGTGTTAAAGAAGCCAAGGAAGCTGCGATTAAAAACGCAGGTCTGATTCTTAATGTGAAGAACGGCGATGAAGTTTTCCCAAGTCAGAAACTTCTTTCGGTAATCTCTGAAGCTGATGGCATCGCGGCCATTTCATCAGGTGGAACAAAAATTTCCATCGCCAAGGAAGCTGAAGAAGAATACGAATTCAAAGGCGAAATGGCAGCAGCCATTGACGAACAGAATAAAACCCTGTCTCTTATCGCTCCGATTTCTGGTCTGGTTCGGGTTATTAATGAAAAGAGCGCTGCAAACAAGACTCTTGACCGCAAGAGAGTCATTGTTAAAAACGAAATCGAATATAACGTTCCCCGGGGTGTCATTCTCCGCCCGAAAGAAAACTGCAAAATTGCCAACGGCAGCGATGTAGCCGAAAATGGCGAATTGACTTCCAAGCTGTTCATCCAGGCAGAAATTGACGGTACAATCGAAATTACCAAAATCAAGTCTGAAGTCAGAGTGCATCTGATCACCGACGACATGGAACTGATCAGAAACACCACTTTGGCCCGCTCAGCTATTAATCGCGAAAACGACGAAGTTATCGCCAATGCCGGCAGTGTTGTTGATGATGCTCTCTATGCAATTCTTGAAGATAACCGCGCGGCTATCCGTGAAGTGTATATCCTCAAGGGTGAACAACAGGCCGTTAACATCATCGGTGAAGATGATCTCAAGGTTCAATACCCCGTTCCGAATGGTGCCACCATAAATGTTGATGACGGCCAGGTCGTTAAGGCCGGCGACAAGCTGGTGAGTGATATTGAGCCGATGGTAAGTGAAATCTCGGGCAAGGTAAACTACATTTACGGCTATAACAAGATCATTTGTGAAGAAATCATCGAAAAGATTCTTGTTTACAGCGGTGTAGAATTCAGTTATCCGGCAACCCTGAGCCTGAAGTTCCCGCCAACTGTCGTTAAAGATGGCGAATTGACCGTTGCTCCGATTCCTTTCGAAACTTATACCCAGGTCGAAGACAGCGATGGTACACCAGGTATCAGAATCTGTCAGAGAGTACTGCGTGAAAAGAAATACAGTATCACCAAAGAAATGGTTGCCAGCGGTGCGTTGATTGTTAAAGATGGCCAGGAAGTCAGAGAAGGTCAGGTTATTGCCGTTCTCAAAGCCGATAACAAGGGTGTTGTGCTTCTTGACCATGATTCTTCAAAGGAAGGCAAGCTGAAGAGTACCATAAAGAGCATTATCGTTCAGCCAGGTGAATCTCACCAGGTTCTCGATGGTGCCGAGCTCAGAATTGAAGATGGCAGTAAAGTCAAAAAAGGTGAGATCCTCGCAAAATGGGGTGCCTCAGCCAGAAAGACCACTGACATCATTCAGGGTCTGCCGCGTGTTGCTGAATTGTTTGAAGTGCGTCGCCCGAAGAAAGAAGCGGTTATTGCAGAAGAGTCAGGTGTAGTAAGGCTCTCCGGCAATACTCTGACAATTCTTGACCCGAAAACCGGTATCGAAAAACCTGTGCGTGTAGCTTTCGGTTCTACCGGTCTTGTGGTTCATGATGGTGAGTATATCGAAGCCGGCGACGTTCTTACAGACGGCAAAGTCTTCTCCAAAAAGCTTGTTAAAGTTGTTGGTCTGCCCATCGTTCGCCGCTACCTGATGGATGAAATCCAGCGGGTTTATCGTGACCAGGGCGTCAGCATCAATGACAAGCATATTGAAATCATCGTTCGTCAGATGCTGCGCAAGGTTGTTATCACTGAATCAGGTGATTCAGAATTCCTGCAGAATGAATCAGTGCAGGTGCGCAAGTTCGAAGAACGCGTTACCCGCCTCCTTGATAAGGGCAAACGTCCGCCGGCAGGGGTTCCAATGATTCAGGGTATTACCAAGGCTTCATTGACAACTGACAGCTGGATTTCAGCCGCCTCCTTCCAGGAAACCACAAGAGTTCTGACCAAGGGCGCGATCAAGTCCAAGGTCGATTATCTCAAGGGTCTTAAAGAAAACCTGATCATCGGTAAATTGATTCCCGCCGGAACTGGTCTTTCTGTTAACAAAGACATTCTCTTCAAGAACCTTCCGGTCGAAGTTGAAACGGTACAGACTCCGTCTGAAGACCTTTTCAAGTCAACTACTGACGCAGAAAACAAAGATCTTAACGAACTTGAAGAAGAACTCTTCATGAAGCAGCCCGGTGGTCTTGAAAACGATCACGAAGAAGATGACGAATAAGATAGTCTGATTAAAACCGGCTGCCCCCTTCAAGGGGGCAAGCCGGTTTTTATTTTTTTTGCGAAAAAATTTTTTCTTGGTGTACACCGGCAATGGTGGCGAAAAAGTCTATTAACCCGCAAATAATGATAAAAAGACTGTTGACAGTGGTTTAAACATGTGCTAGTATCAGGATTCCACCTCTTTATCTGGTGGAGGTTTCGCAGTATGCGGAACTAATCTAACAAAGGAAGGTGTTAGCTGTGCCAACAATCAACCAGCTGATCAGAAAAGCCCGACAGGCGGTTAAGTACAAGTCTAACTCTCCGGCTCTTGCAAGCTGTCCGCAGCGCCGTGGTGTTTGTACTGTAGTTAAAACAACTACTCCGAAGAAACCGAACTCCGCTCTTCGTAAAATTGCCAGAATCAGGCTGACCAACAAGATCGAGGTAACTGCCTACATTCCCGGTATCGGCCACAATCTGCAGGAGCACTCTGTAGTGATGATCCGCGGCGGCCGCGTAAAAGACTTGCCAGGTGTTCGTTACCACATTATTCGCGGCGCTCTCGACTGCGCAGGCGTTGCCAACCGCATGCAGGCCCGTTCAAAATACGGTGCCAAACGGCCCAAGAAATAAGGAGAACTGATTCATGCCACGTCGTGGTCACGTAACCAAAAGAGAATTGACTCCAGATTCAGTCTACAATTCTAAATTGGTAACCAGATTTATCAACAACCTGATGCTCTGCGGTAAGAAGAGCATTGGCAGTCGCATTTTCTATGATGCAGTTGAAATGGTCGCCAAAAAACGAAAAGAAGACAACGGCCTGGAACTTTTCAAAAAAGTTGTCGACAGTGCCAAACCTATCGTTGAAGTTCGCAGTAAACGTGTGGGTGGTGCTAACTACCAGGTTCCGATTGAAGTTAAACCAGATCGCGCTATCGCTCTTGCCTTCCGCTGGATTCTCAAACATTCCAGAGCTAGAAAAGAAAAATCAATGGCTGACCGCCTGAGTGCAGAATTCGATGATATTCTGAACAACACTGGTGCCACCATGAAAAAGCGTGATGAAGTACACAGAATGGCTGATGCAAACAAAGCATTCGCCCACTTCCGGGTTTGATAAATTTTCCGTATAATCTCTTGCATTAAGGCAGGTACACAGTTTAATGACAGCCCTCGAGACAATCAGGAAGATAAGAAACATCGGCATTGTGGCCCACATTGATGCGGGCAAAACCACAACGACCGAAAGAATTCTTTTCTACACTGGTAAAGCCTATAAAATGGGCGAAGTTCACGAGGGAACTGCGGTCATGGACTGGATGATTCAGGAGCAGGAACGCGGAATAACAATCAGCAGTGCGGCAACCAAATGCCATTGGCTTGATTGTGACATCAATATAATAGAC
>JAQUZA010000341.1 GCA_028691595.1 Candidatus Rifleibacteriota bacterium | reverse complement strand
CCAAAACCCGTTCAGGATGCCGAAAAAGATGGCTTTCTCGGTTTTCTGAAGAAGGCCCAGACCCTGGTAATCGAGGCAAAAAAACCAGAATCAGAACCCGCTCCGCTCGAAGCACGGGCAGCCTGAATCAACGATTTTATGTCTCTTGATTAATGCTTCAACAAGGCCATTTGCGACTTATTTTTTAAGCACTGAGCGTGAATTAAGCAGAAAGGCCGGCTTTATGCCGGCCTTTCTCGATATTGTGCCTGATCTTTATCGCTCTATATGAGTCACCCGCAAAATTAAGAGGTGCCTTTAAAGAGAGGCTGTCTGCCAGTTACCCGGCTTTGTTGGCCGGAGTGGTTTTCAGCAATTTGATTTTGCCATTTTTGCAGGTGTAGATGCTTCTTGCTTCTCTGGCAGGGGTGTCGTCGGTAAAATAATCGATGATGATCTCAGGGTTTTTATCGCCGTCTTCATCGGCCAGGGCGATTTTCCCGGCGCTGAAGCCTGTTTCTTCCCATATTTGTTGATAGTTGCCGGCTTTGTATTGAAACAGCGCAAGTTCGAGCATGCCGGCCGAACCACCCAGTTCCATTACTATGAGCAGTTCATCGCCGGGGCTGCCATCGAAGTTGGCATGCAGAACCTGTTCGATTGCCCGCCCTTCAGATGCGAATATGACTTTGACCTTGCCGTCTTTTTCGATGGTCAGACGGTCTTCACGTGCAATCATGCCCTCTTCACGGTGCTTTTCAAGCATCAGTCTGCCCGCCGGCCCCGCAGCGATTTCGCTCTTTTCATTAAGGGCTTGAGCAGTGGCGGTTGCCGAAACAAACATGACGGCAGCAATGGCTAAGATGATTGTTTTTTTGATCATTGTGGTTCCTCTCAGGCTCCCAGGCCGTGCGAATAAGAATAAAGCTGGTCGGCATAGGCATCGATGCCTTTGCTGCCGGCCATCTTTTCTTTGACGTAGGCGCGTTCAAGATCGGTAAGGGAAAGGCCAAGACACATCTTTACCTTGAGCCCGTAGGCGACCGCGCCGGTTCTGTCCCTGACCATGTCTTCAAACGACCCGGCAAGCTTTTTCGAATACGGCCCCATGTTATAGGCACATCCGGCCATGACGATTTTGTCTACCCCTGACTTCTGCCCCACATAGCGGCTCGAAAAGACTTCTTTGAAAAATTTGGCACCACCAAGCAGATTCTGCGCCGGGTCGGTCGCATCGACTCCAAGACCTTTGGCAGTGGCAGGCATCAGCTGCATGAACCCCATGGCACCGCAGTGACTGGTAGTGAGTTTTCCGCTTGAATTGCGGTGAACACCACTGCTTTCTATGAAGATGATAGCTTTCATGAATTCTTGGTTGGTGACTTTGCGACCATACTTATTGGTCACTTCGGGAAATGCCCATTGGGTCGCCCACTGTGACACGGCGCTGTCGAAACATTTCTTGAACTCGGGCGATCTGGTGGTGATCGCCTGCCCGGTCGGCGCTCCCGGAATTTTGGGAGCGGGAGTATTGCCGCCTGAAGTGTTTGAAGTGGGTGATGAAGTTGTTGCAGGTGAAGTGGTTGTCCGGGGCGTAGTGGAACCACTCGATTTTGATGCTGCAACGCCGTCATTTAGAGGAAGATAGCCACCGCTGCGGGTGTCACCAGGGTAGTATGGCGCTGCGAAAGTGGCCGGGGAATTGGGGAGATTTATATAATTGCGATGCATATAGCCTTTCTGGCCATTGATATCAACGTAATAGAATTCTCCTGAGACTCCGAGAACGTTGAGCGAAGTTCCGCCGCGGTATTTGGTCATGACCTTGCCCCATGGCCACATTCGCATTCGCAGAGTTCCGCATCCGGCTATCGTGCCCGTTACCGGAAACCCATGCGTTTCAGGCTGGACAATCCTGGTGATTGCTTCCATTTCTGAAGTAGAGGCAACTTCGAGTTTTACCGCCTGTTCGGTAAAGGGTGTTTCGGCTGATAGTGTCAGAGCAGGGTTCAAAAGAGCAAGCAACGCCGTGATTGTCAGAATGAAAAAGAATTTCACAGCTGGCCTCCTAAAAGTAACTGGTTAAAAATATACTACCATTTTGCTGTGGCAAAGTTTTTTTGTGCAAAACCACCGGCGTAATCAGAAAAAAATTTTTCTCGCAGGTATATTTGCTGTCGGTCTTTTCTAGAAAATTTGAGAAGATATGAGGCCCTGAAAATCGGCAAAATACACTGTTCAAACGCTGAGATGAAAGTTTTATCAGACGGCAGGCAAGTTCGTAATGCAAGCGGGACATTTCTCCAACGGTAAAATCCTCGCCAGGAATCTTCTTTTAACATGATTTTATTGCATACTATCGCAACATTCAGGTTGACAGCTACGTAGATTGATCAAATCCTATCTAACGATTACCCGCAAAAAGAGGGAGACGAAATCATGGTTGATTCTAACTTGTCGATGGAGAATCTCGAAAGCACATGGGAATGGTATGAAGCGTTGCAACAGGAAACTAAAGCCGAAGACAACTCTGATACAGAATTCAAACTGTTGTATAAGAGAGCGGTTTTCCCTATGTTCAATAATGCAAAAGAAGAATCTGTGTTTTGTGAAAAGAATGGCACAGAGCCACCCAGGCCGAAACTTGAGATTAGCGTCAACGGAAGAATTCTTACCGTAATCTGTGACGATCGGATGCTTGAAATGTTTGAAGAAAACTGGATAAGCTCAAAAAACTTTAATCAAGAGTTTCTTCCAGTAATTACAAGTCAAAACCCGGCAAAAATAACAATAAGTTCAATAGTTAAGCCCGAAATTTCATCTTCATCAAGCTGGGTAAACCCTCAACAGTTTAACATTCAATCTGGGCAGCCGGGCCAGTCACTGCCAGCAGAGCTTCTTACAGAGTTCTCTTTTAACAGACAGGGAATGATTAAAATCTTTTATTCCTGGGAAATAGACCTGGTAGATGATAAATTTGCTCTTTTCAGCAATGGCATTAGAAGAATAGATCTTTGCCCAGGCCGTCAATTAAAAGGGCTTGGGGATTTTATAGTTTGTCTGGAAGAAGTTAAACTTAACGATGAATATTTTTGGCGTATTTCAGCTGAGAATGAGGGCAAGAGTATTTCAAGAGTCGGAACCAGAGGTGGCTCAGTTTTTTTAGACGATGATTGGTCTGCAAAGCCAATGTTATGCGGTCAAAGTGCAGAGTATGGAGCGACCAGGCACGATAAATGTATAAAAAAACAAGGCCTGACAGGGTTTCTGCTTCGAGAACCGAAAGTGTTTGGAACATACGGTTTTTCTTTTCGCAACGGTCAGAACAATACAAATTATCATTTCGAATTATTTGAAAAGAAGCCTTCTTCAAGCGAAATTGAGTATTGCGCAGTTCTTAGAATACCGTTCGCAAAGGATGCGTTAGAGTTTTTCAGTTTGAACAAGCAAGAATTTGACATGGCAGATGGTATTCCTGAGTTCGACGATTATGATTGAATAAATCGCATCAGTCTCTGGTTGCCGTTGAGGGGTTGTGTTTGCTGAAAAGGACGACCAGCAGAACTGCAACAGAGGCCAGAACCAGAATTACCAGGCCGATAACAGCAAGTCTGAGTCATTTTTACAATCAGTTCAGGGTGGCAGAAGAACTTCATTTCTAGCGAAAAAAAAGCCGTGACCGACAGCGTCGGTCACGGCATTTTAGATGAATTCAGCTAAGCTTATTTTACCACAAAGCTGATCATGCGCTTCGGCACATAGATGAACTTGATGATCTGGGTTCCTTCAAGATACTTTTGCACCTTTTCGCTGGCTTCGGCGGCCTTGCGGGCACTGGCTTCGTCAATGTCTGCGGGCAGCTCGATCTGATCGCGCAGTTTGCCGTTAACCTGCACCGGCAGAGTTACGGTTGCTTCGATCAGGGCTTTTTCATCCCAGGTTGGCCACTTCTGCTGATGCACTGAACCGGTTCCGCCAACATGATTCCAGAGTTCTTCGGCAAGGAAAGGCGTAATGGTAGCCATGAGCTTGAGCATATTCTGAACGACTTCGCGCCAGAGAGTCGTTGAGGGCAGACTGGTCTTTTTAACGGCTTCAGCCAGAGCATTCGTCAATTCCATCAGGCGGGCGATTGCGGTGTTGAAGCTGAAGTTCTCGATATCGTTGCTGACCGCTTTAATGGTTCGATGCATGATGCGGTTCAGGTCTTCGGCTTCTTTGCCTTCGGCTTTGCCGTTGCCACCAGGGTTTTCGCTGATCAGGTCGAAGACGCGGTTTATAAAGCGGTTCATGCCGCGCACGCCCTCATCTGACCACGAAACTTCAAGTTCAAAAGTTCCGAGAAACAGAATAAAAGCACGCAGCGTGTCAGCTCCGTATTTTTCGACG
>JAQUZA010000340.1 GCA_028691595.1 Candidatus Rifleibacteriota bacterium | reverse complement strand
TAGTTTGCCAAGTTGATCTGGCTGCACTACCGGTGCTTCTGGCAGTCTTTCCTGCATCGAAGACATGATTTCGACGCGTTTGATCGAGTCAATGCCGAGATCGGCTTCCATATCCATGTCAGGGTTAAGCATTTCAATGGGGTAGCCGGTCTTTTCGCTGACCACTTCAAGAAGGATTTTGCGAACTTTTGAGCTGTCTGCAGCTGGTTTGGCTGCTGCTACAGGTGCCGGTGCAGGAGCCATGTTGACAACTGGAGTCGGAGCACTGGCTGGTTGGGCCATTATCGGAGCTGCTGCCTGATATGTCGGTTGAGACACTGGCTGAACCACCTGAACGGGTGCCGGTATGTAAACAGGTGCCGCAGGGGTCTGAGGCACCGGTTGTGACCAGGCCTGTGCCGGCTGCTGGTTGTTCATGCCGGTGGTTTGGGCAGGTGAAGCAACGGCACCGTTGATGAGGGCCATAATGGTTTTCTGGGCCTGTTCCTGACCTTCAAGAAAGCGGCGGTGCAGATCAGCGGTCTGCTGCTGCAACTGCTGCAGGGCAGAGAGGGTTTCGCGTGAAATTTTCAGTGTGTCAGAATTTGCTGGCTGGGTAGGCATGATTTTACTCACGATATTGGTATTGGCTGAAACCGGTGCGGCAGTCTGCATGGCAGGCCTGACTGCGGCCGGTGCTGTAACTGGTTGAACGGCCGGCATTGCCGGTCGGTTGTTCTGGTGAACGACAACTGCCTGAGCGGCTGCCGGTGCTGGATTTTTAATTGCCGCTGCCGGCTGGGCAGTCTGTACCTGAGGTTTAACGGGTGCGGGCAGGGCGATTTCTTCAAGTGCCTTGAGCTGGCCTTTTGACTTGTAGTTAGCACCACAGACCGGGAAGGTAAGCTTGGGCTTCGAGGCTGCAGGCAGACTGGCAAGCCACGCCTGGCCGTTCTGCCAGAGGTTGAGGTTCATCTGGTAGCCCATGGCGCTCAACTGGGCGATCACCCGGCCAAGATCAGTCAGACCGGAACGCTTGCCGGCCGACGAATCGACGGCAATAATAGTGCATTCGCGACCTTCGAGGATGGCTTTGATCAGACCGGTCATTTTTCCGCCAGGGCCGGCTTCGATAAAGGTTCTGATGCCATCGGCATACATTTTTTCAATGATTTCGACGAAGCGCACCTGGTTGGCAAGCTGGAAGCCAAGGAGTTTTTTGACATCGGCATCTTTGCCTGGATACACTTCAGCGGTGGTGTTGGCATAGACGGGGCATT
The DNA here is from genome assembly GCA_028691595.1 of Candidatus Rifleibacteriota bacterium. Taxonomy (GTDB): domain Bacteria; phylum Muiribacteriota; class Ozemobacteria; order Ozemobacterales; family Ozemobacteraceae; genus Rifleibacterium. The sequence continues at coordinate 3,111 of JAQUZA010000340.1, read as the reverse complement.
TGAGTTTGGCAAATTTTTCTTTGGCGAGAAAGGCATGGAATGGCTCGGCTGTATCGGCAACAAATGAGCTATGAAAGGCTCCGGCAACGTTTAGCACGGTTGCCCGCAGCTTCCGGGTCTTAAAAATAGCTTTTGCCCGTTCAATTTCGGCGGTGGGGCCGGAAAGAACGACCTGCTGCGGCGAGTTATGGTTGGCGACAACCAGTTCAAGTTTTTCTTCGCTGATTACGGCTTCCACTGCTGCTCTAGCGGCGGCAACAGCGATCATTCCACCACGGTCGCCTTCGCCCTGAGCCATGAGCTGACCACGTTTGCGTGATAGTTTTGCCAGGGTAGGGGCACCAAAAGCCCCGGCGGCGCAGAGACTTACAAGTTCGCCATAGGAGTGACCTGCAAAACAATTGGCTTCGAGACCAAAGGTTTCAAGAATTTTGAACTGACCAAGAGCAATGGCACCTATGGCCGGTTGGGCGATATCTGTGGCTCTAAGGCGCTCTTCGTTGGCCTTGTCCTTTTCCTGGTCGTAGGTAGGTCGGGGAAAAACATAATCAAGCAGCTGATTGCCTGATTCGTCAACCGTTCCGATTTCTTTGCACGCTTCGGCAAATATCGAGAAAGCTTCTGGGCTGGAACAGACGAGTTCACGACCCATGCCGGGGTATTGAGCGCCCTGACCCGGAAAAATTACGCCGACCGGTTTAACTTCTGAATTCTGGCTGAAACAAGCACCGTTGGGCAAAACAAAGCTTTTGCCTTCGGTGTTTTTGTCGAGCTGGCCTGAAATATCGGCAATCAGCTTGTTGAGATCGGTTGAAGCCTCAACGACGAAGGTCAGGCGACACTGGTCTTTGGGGTTAAAATCGCGTCGACTTTCGGCAGCAGCCCGGCGCAGTTGAAAAGAGTTCTTAATATTATTGAGGCTGGCGAGAGCGGTTTTGAGATCAGCAGTTGATTTGCCTGACAGGGTAATGAGCTCGACGCTGCGTTCCCAGTCCCAGGCTGATTTTTCTTCGGTGTATTCAGAAACAACCACATGGTAGTTGCTGCCACCGAAACCAAGGGCGCTGATCGCCGCGTAACGGGGCCGGCCATCGTCAGTAAGCCATGGCCTTATCTGGTCAGGAAGATAGAAAGGAATACCTTCCTGGGTCAGGGCAGTTGAGGGTTTTGATATTTTGATGGTCGGCGGAATAACTTTGTGGTAGATCGCCAGGGCCGCTTTTATCAAGCCGGCAGAGCCAGCTGCGGCTTTTGTGTGGCCGATTTGCGATTTAACCGAGCCAAGGGCACACCATGGTCGATTGTTTTCCGCCTGGCCATAGACTTCTTTAAGGGCATTTACTTCGGCTTCGTCGCCGGCTCCTGTGCCTGTACCATGTGCTTCAATAAGGCTTATATCGCGCGGGGTAATGCCGGCCTGATCGTAAGCCCTGAGCAGCGCTTTTTTCTGGCCATCGGCACTTGGAGCGTAGATGGCTTTGCCTTTGCCGTCGCTTGAGGTTCCGACTGAGTTAATGCAGGCATAAATGCGGTCACCGTCACGCTCAGCATCAGAAAGGCGTTTTAAAACCACCATGCCGATGCCTTCACCAAGAATGGTGCCATCGTTATCGACGCTGAAAGGCTTTGCCTGACCGGTAGCAGAAAGGGCAGGGGTTTTACAGAAACACATATACATGAAGATGTCGTTGAATGTGTCGACACCGCCGGTAATGGCCATATCGGTTTTTCCGGTCCAGAGTTCCATGGCTGCAAGATTGAGGGCGCTCAGAGAACTGCCGCAAGCCGCATCGACAACGCAGTTGGTTCCGCCAAGATTGAGGCGGTTGGCAACACGACCGGCGGCTACGTTGCCGAGAAGGCCCGGAAAAGAGTTTTCCTGCCAGCCGACATAAGCTTTGCCGATATTTTTAATCACGTCTTCAGTGATATCGGGGGCAATGCCGGCATGTTGCATGGCTCGGCGCCAGATGGGGTGGCCAAGGCGTGCTCCCAGAGGTATTACCAGCTCGAGGGTGCCGGTCAGGCCGAGAATAACGCTGCAATTATCACGATCAAAATCGCGGTCGGCTGTATAGCCGGCATCAACGAGGGCTCCCTGGGCAACAACCAGGCTCAGCAATTGAGACGTATCAATTGAATCGAGATCTGAAGGGGCAATTCCCCATTCGCCGGGGGAAAATTCTACCGGGTCAAGAAACCCGCCGGTGGTAGTGTAGACGTGATCAGGCTTTTTCTTGTCGGCATCATAGAAGTCTTTCGCGTCCCAGTGGGTGCTGGGAACTTCGCGAATTGCGTCAACCTTCTCTTTGATGTTGGCCCAGTAGTCTTCAACTGTTTGAGCTTTTGGAAACAGGCAGCTCATACCAACGATTGCGAGAGGTTCGAAAGTTTGTTTTGTGCGCTTCATACCGACCTTCCTGTATTATAAGGATCTTAAATCGAAACGAAAGCCTGCACCTGAATGCCTGGTTGCTGTTTGCCCAAATTAATCAGCATCAGCAGCGGAAGGCGGGTTGCGCAGGTCTGCCGCGTGTACCATAAAATTTGCACATGATGTTACCACGAGCCGGTATTTTTTTGAAGCTTTATTTATGTCTGGCAGGGTAAATAGGTTAAATTATTGATTAACGCGCCAGGAAAATCGGGTATATAAGCTTGTTATTACTTTAACTACAAGAACAGACACAGAATTTGTATCTATATTCTGTCTGGTTGTCTCAGGGATGACTGCAGTATGAAGGCTTGCAGGTTTTGGTAATTTGTCAGGGAATAATTTGTTCGTCGATGATAAAGCGATCAGTTGCCAGATGGGTATCTGGGCAGGCAAAAATGATCGTTAATGGCTCGCTGCCAGACTTTATTAATTGATGTGCATACCATTCTGGAATGGTGAAAGTGTCTCCGGCCGTTACTTTTATGGGTTTTTGCCACGCAACCGTCAAGCTATTTGAGCCTTTTTGTACGAGACCGAATTTTAAAAGGCCGGTCCCTTCAACTACTTCATATATTTCTTCGCCATGGGTGTGGTAGTGGCAGGTCACTTTTTTGGGAATTTCGGCCACGTGCGTTCTCGATTGCGCATTGCCGCTGATGGCAACATGCCTGATG
>JAQUZA010000339.1 GCA_028691595.1 Candidatus Rifleibacteriota bacterium | reverse complement strand
CTAATAAAACTTAAATCAAATTTCTAAGAGAATAAATCGACAGACCCTTTCGCGGGACGGAATTACTACATATTCAAGTTTGAAAGACCACTAGTGGAAATAAGCTGCAGGTCGTGTTATTATCCGACTAATTATAAAAATATAGACCCCGGTGCAGGTAGTAATTTCATCAAGCGAAGGAGATTTCATGGACAGTCAGGTGAACCTTAACCCGAACAAACTGGTGAGTTTTCTCAACAAAAAGGCTGAAGACTTCACAAAGCAGGATATTATCAATTACATCGAAAAAAATAATATCCGCATGCTCAATTTTCGCTATGTTGGCGGAGATGGCAAGCTTAAACTCCTGAACTTCATTATCAACGACAGAAGTCACCTTGAGAAAATTCTTTCGGTAGGCGAAAGAGTTGATGGCTCAAGTCTTTTTTCATACATCGATCCTAGTGCCAGCGATCTTTACGTTGTTCCCCGTTACCGAACCGCTTTTCACAACCCGTTTTCAGAGATTCCGGCCGTTGATATCATGTGCTCTTACTATGATAAGCATGGTGCGCCGCTAAGTATCGCCCCGGAAAACATCCTTAAAAAAGCCCACAAGGCGCTCCAGGAAAAAACCGGCATGCAGTTTGAAGCTCTTGGTGAGCTTGAGTTCTACATCTCTTCAGAACTCGACAAAATTTACACAATTACCCCACAGAAGGGCTATCACGAATCGCATCCTTTCGCAAAATGGGAAATAATAAGAGCAGAAGCCATGAAAGCCATTTCCGAAATGGGTGGCAAGATTAAATACGGTCACTCTGAAGTAGGCAATATCGTCTCTGGAGACTGGGAGTATGTGCAACACGAGATCGAATTTCTGCCGGTCAATGTTGAAGAGGCTGCAGATCAACTGGTAATCGCCAAATGGGCGATCAGAGAAGTAGCTTATAAACATGGCCTTGAAGTCAGCTTTGCTCCCAAAATCATTGTCGGGCATGCAGGCAGTGGTATGCACATTCATACCCGCCTGGTAAAAGATGGCAAAAACATGATGGTCGATTCTTCAGGCAGTCTCAATGAAACGGCCAGAAAAATGATTGGCGGGCTGCTCGAGATGGCTCCATCGCTGACTGCCTTTGGCAATATCGTTCCGACATCGTTTTTAAGACTGGTTCCCCACCAGGAAGCCCCGACAAATATCTGCTGGGGCGACAGCAACCGTTCGGTGCTTGTGCGGGTTCCGCTCGGCTGGAAGGGTGTTGATAACATGATTTATGATGCCAATCCCAAAGAAAAGGCACCTTACACCAACCCGATGAGCAATCAGACCGTTGAGCTAAGAAGTGCCGACGGTTCAGCCAATGTTTATCTCCTGCTGGCAGGAATGGTTACAGCGGCTTTGCGCGGCCTTGAAAACCCAGAATCCCTCAAAATAGCCGAAAAGCTTTATGTCAGCGTCGATGTTGGCAAAAACCAGAAAGAGCTTGGCCTGCCCCAGTTGCCCGCCTCGTGCTTTGAAGCTGGTGAAAAGCTTCTTTCCGACCGGGCGCTTTATGAAAAATACGATATTTTCCCTGCCAATATCATCGATGGAATCGCTGCCAATCTGAAAGCTTTTGATGATCAGCATCTTAGCGAAAAGATATTTGGTGATGGTGATGCTCTGATGAAACTGGTTCAGAAATATCTGCACTGCGGTTGAGTGCAATAAGAATTCAATCTTTTGCCTGAAGGTTATCAAGGGGCTGTCTCATAGCAATATGAAACAGCCCTTTCTAATTCTTCTCACATCCACTTACGAGATCATGCTCCTGCACATTTGACAAATTAGTCCTCTGTCAACATTGAACATGCAAAATCAGCGTCTTTGACATCATCCCCGCGCTTGTACCCGAAAGGGGGAAAGCGGGGATCTAAGCCCTTAGAGACCAGATTCCCGCTTTCGCGGGAATGACGAAGCCCCCCCCCTCATTACGGCGTTGCTACATTGTTGAGTTCTGCAAAGGAAAAAAGACAAGCTGACCACAAAGTTGAAACGGTATTTTTGGGCGTTCGGCAAGTAGGCAAAGAGGAGATTTTCTGATAGAGTTATAGAGAGGTGAATAGATGCTGAGAATTTTTCTGGCTGGCCTGCTGTCGATCTTATTGCCCACAGTTTTATGGGCACAGGTTTCGCTTTTTAACGAGTATCTCACCCCCGAAACCCCCGGACTGGCCAGTGAACTGGCTTCTTTCGTCGCGCCAGGGCAAAAACTTGACGCAAAAATCAGTGAATTAAGACAGGCTGCAGGGCAGCCCGGTGCCGGCAAGTCGGCAAAGGTTGATCTGGCTGCCTTCATTCTGCGAAAGGTTGCCCTGCAAAGAAATTTGAGCTACGAAGAAAACGAAGAACTGATCCTTGAGGCCTCTGATCTACTGCCCGGCGACTATTTTGTCGAATCCTTGTGGGGCGATCTTCTTTACTACAAGGGCGATTACGAAACCGCCTTCAGCCACTACGACAATGCTCTTTTCAAGAAGCCTGACGACATACAGCTCCACGGTAGAATGGGCCTGGCGGCCATGCAACAGATGCACTACGAGCAGGCTATAACTCATTTCGAGAGAGTTCTTGCTGAAAAACCCGATTCTTTTTTTATTATCTATTCTGTTGGCAGATGCCATTTTGAACTGAAGCACCTCGAAGAAGCCATCGAATCCTGGGAAAAGGCTCTCAAACTCGCAAAAGACGAGCGCGAAAAGAAGGCCATCGAAGCCGCCCTGAGCCAGGCACGCGAACTGCTGGCTTCAACGAGTGATTCGACCCGTGAAGAAGACCAGAGATTCGTCATTCACTTTGCCGGCAACTCACAGGAAGACCTTGGTGACGTAACCTTTGAAATGCTTGAAGAAATATTTTTTCAGGTAACCGACTCATTGAACTTTCAGCCGGAAGTAAAAATTAACATCATATTTTTTCTGACTGAAGAATACTACAAAGTCAGCCGCGAATGGTCTGCCGGCTCAGCCCAGGGCATTCAAATAATGGTTCCACTGAAATCAGGCTATAAAAGCCCTGATTACGTCAAAGGTCTTCTTGCACACGAATTCACCCACACAATTATTCATCTCAAAACCAGCAACCGGTGCCCGCTATGGTTAAACGAGGGTCTGGCTCAGTATCAGGAGTTTAATGCGGCTTATGGCTCCCCTGAAACCATCAGGCCTGATTACGAGCCGCTGATGCAAAAAGAATTCATCGACAAACGTAATTTTGTTAACCTTAACCAGGTTCCCTCATTGATTGGTGGGTCCTCTCACTACGATATCGCCAGGGGTTATATCGCCTCTTACCTTGCGGTGCGCTGCATGGCTGATTTTTATGGTGAACAAACCTTTGACAGCCTTCTCTCAGCTCTCGGGCGGGGCAAAAGCCTTGACGAATCAATGAATGAGGCAACTGGCAAGAGCATGGCCGATTTCCAGGAAGAATTCGAAGAATGGTTGCGCAACCTCTAAAGCATTAAAATTTCATTCACAGTTGCAGCAAAAAAACAAACTAACAATCATGAACACAAAATTCTCAAGATTTATTGCCGAATGTCTGCCTGCATTCAAAAAGTTATAGAAACATGCGACCACGCGGCGAAATACTATACGCCTATCTGAATTCACGCATGATTTTTTTCATGCTCTCAGCCATGTTCATTGGCTGGGTTGCGGGCTCAACACTCGACCCCTTTCGCCCGGCCGTCGCCCCGATGTTTGCTTTTATGACTTTTGTAACAGCCATCAAGACGAGCTGGCGCGACCTCGGCAACATATTTCGCAAACCGGCCGCACTGGTTGTAACAGTAATCTTACAGCATCTTCTCATGCCATTTATAGCAAGTTTTGTCGGTGAATTTGCCCTGGGGAACAATAAAGAGCTGGTTGCCGGGCTGATTCTGGCTTCCGCTCTACCTGTGGGCATAACGGCAGTAATCTGGACCGGCCTGGGCAAGGGTGATGTTGCTCTATCTCTTACCTCTGCCACCATCGACACCCTTTTGAGCCCGCTGGTTGTGACTCTGGTAATGCTTCTTTTTGCGGGTCAGAGAGTCGAAATCGCTTACACTGCCATGATTGCCAGCCTTTTTAAAATGATCGTTCTGCCGTCCGTTTTCGGGTTAAGCGTTCACGACTTCAGTCGCGGAACTTTTCATCTGAAACATATCTATTACCTTGGCCCCGCCTCATTTTTCTGCATGTGTGCCGTAATCATGATAAATACAGGAGCAGCGAAGGGCGCTGCCAGCGAGATGCTAATAAAAATGCCCGTATTGTTTCCGTTATCTCTCGGTATGGTAGTTTTTGGCTTTTTCAGCGGCTGGCTGCTTGCTAAAATTTTTTCGTTCAAAGAGACAGTTGTTCGCAGTTGCTCTTT
>JAQUZA010000011.1 GCA_028691595.1 Candidatus Rifleibacteriota bacterium | reverse complement strand
TGTTGTCGCAATCTTGATGGTTTTGTTAACCAACGGGTTTCAGCCACTTAATTATCAAAAGAAATTTCAAAGGGATTGCGCGGCAAAAATGTTTCGCATCAATCGGATTCTTAACGCTCCTGATAATTCTACCCTGGCCGGGCTCATTCAGGGGAATGGCGAAAGCATAGCCAGTTATCCGCGTTTCTTACAGCTCTTTAACGAAGACATACCCGTTTGCCCACTACTGGAAACAAAGGCTTCTGAGTCAGATCACTACAGTGTCATAAAAGCCTCGGATTCACTGGAGGTCAGATGCTTTTTTCATGGTACAAGAACTGATTATGAGGCAGGGAAAGAAATAATTCTTACAGAACAACAGCTTCGGCTGGTTGAACAGATGGCCGGTAAACACAGGCTGTCTTTTTTCGGCAGCGTTCTTTTGATCAATTTTTTTGTTGCGGCCATTCTCTGGCTTCCAGCCCTTCTTTTATACTCTAAGCCGGGAAAATTTGCGTCATCTTTTCGAGATACTCTGAAAATGCATGGGGCAGTTCTTAAAGTTATGCTTATTGCCATTTTACCCGCAATACTGTTGGTCAGCACTAATGATGATGAAGCAATTATTGTCATAACTGTTGGTTTCACTCTGGTTTCATTCGTAGTCGCAAAAGCTTTTGAAATGTCTTATCTACCACCAGGACCTTGAACTGACGTAACTCTATAATTGCCGATATTCTGTGCTTTTCACGTTGAGAAATTTGACAGCTTATTTTATAAATCCTGCAATTTTTAATTTGCAGAAACTATACGGTTTTAGAGAACTTAGGTTATAATGCGTCGCAAATTTATTTGAGGCGCATTTTTCATGTCAGATCCGACAACAGATCGTATTTTTGCTGATATTATTCAAAAACCCGGGGACTTTGTTTTTGACGAGCGCGTTGCTGCTGTTTTTCCCGACATGCTGCGCCGCTCAATTCCTGGTTATTCTGCGATCATCAATATGATCGAGACACTGACGGCAAGATATGCACAGCCTGGCTCAAACCTTTATGATCTGGGCTGTTCGCTGGGCGCAAGTTCTCTGGCAATGCTCAAGGGTTTGAAGGTCGATAAGTGCCGGATAATCGGCATAGACACCTCTGAAGCCATGATTGCGCGGTGTCTGAAAATTCAGTCTCATGCTGGTGACCGCGCCAGGATGCAATTCATCTGCGATGATATCTGCAAAGCCAGTTTTAACAACGCTTCTGTGGTTGTTATGAATTTTACTCTCCAGTTTGTTGAACCGGCAAAGAGAGCTGATCTGCTGGCCAAAATAGCCGAAGGCATGTTGCCAGGTGGAATTCTCATACTTTCTGAGAAGGTCAAATTTGCCAATCCGAAAGTCAACGACCTGCTGATCGATGTGTATCACGCCTTCAAAAAGGCTAATGGCTACAGTGACCTCGAAATTAGTCAAAAACGCAGTGCTCTTGAGAATGTCCTGATACCGGAAACAATTGAAAACCATTCTCAGCGGTTGCTCCAAGCAGGCTTCGCCAGCGCTGATGTCTGGTTTCAATGCTTCAACTTTATGTCGATGCTGGCCGTTAAATGAGCTCAATTTTTGATTTTTCTGATTTTTACGCCGCCTTGAAGAGTGATGGCCTGGAAAAATGGCTGCTGCCGTTTAGATCTGCTCTTGAGAGTTTTGCGGCCCGACCCGACGGCAACCTTGCCATGTGGGTAGATGCTCTCGATCATCTTCCTGATGTGCCGGTGTGCGCGTCTGCAGTTAATGTTCCGGCAGTTTCGGCTTTTACGGCAGAAGCTCTCGACACAGGCCTGAAAGCCTGTCTTGAAGATGCGCTGCTGCGGTTGCGACCGTGGCGCAAGGGGCCATTCAATATCTGTGATATTCTAATCGATGCCGAATGGAGATCAGACCTGAAATGGGCCCGGGTTGAGCCGCATATTTCATCGTTAAGTGGCCGAAAAGTTCTTGATGTGGGTTGTGGCAATGGTTATTATCTGTTTCGAATGGCCGGGGCCGGTGCAGCAAGCGTGATCGGGATCGATCCTTCAACACTTTTTCTTGCCCAGTTCAAGGCCATGCAAAAATTTGTCAGACAGCCCGGAGTATTTTTTCTGCCGGTTGGTTTTGAAGACCTGCCACCAGAAATGGAAACTTTCGACACAGTTTTTTCAATGGGGGTTTTCTATCATCGGCGTTCACCCTTCGATTTTCTTCGCAGTCTGAAAATGCTGCTGAAGAAGGGCGGCGAACTTGTCATTGAGACGATGGTGATCGAGGGAGATCATCTGCAGGTTCTGGTGCCTCCTGGTCGCTACGCCCGGATGAACAACGTCTGGTTTATTCCTTCGGCTATGGCAATGATTCACTGGTTGACCAAAGCTGGGTTTGTCGATGCCAGAGTTGTAGATATCTGTCAGACTACCGTTGAAGAGCAGCGCGCCACCAGATGGATGCCAGGAGAGTCTTTTGAATGCTGTATTTCGCCAGATAATCCACGCCAGACAATCGAAGGCCTGCCACTGCCGATAAGGGCTGTTTTTGTCGCTACAAGGCCTTGAACCCATTAGTCTGCTGGAATTAGCATTTCTGGTTTAGCTGCGGGCTGGGTTTTTGCCGATTGCGCCAGCCGGGGTACACTGTCGGGGGTCAGTCCGGGAAAGAAAAGCTAAAATGAAAGAGATAACCTGATCAGGGGGGTGACTCTGTAATCCGCTTATATGTTGCTTTAACCCCTCTTGACAAAAATATTTAAACTTGGCATAAGCAAGATAGGAGATGCACAAATTGTATTGATTTTTCTATGTTTGCAAAGGAGACCAGGTAAAGTGAAAACTCAATTCACAGAAAAGAAAACTTTGAGAAAAATGAAGAGAGAATTCGATGATTATTCAGAGGAATCGCGTAAGGCAAAAATCAAAAAGCCAAAAAGAGGTCACAAAATTGTTATAATAGACGGAGAATCTGACGAAAACGAATACTTTGACGAAGAATAGTCTTTAGTGATAGTCTCGCTGTTGATAAACGCGAAAGGAAGTACCCGCGAATGAGATCTAAAATTTTGGCCGCTGCTGCTTTTGCTCTCTGTTTTGCTTCTGCAAATGTACCTGCTCTTCTTGCTGCAAATTATTCTGGCATGGTAACTGTCACCCGCGATGCCAGACGAAAAATCAGCAGCGCTGTTCTCGAGGCTACAGCCCGAGATGGTGCTGGTAATCCTGTCACTTATAACATAGTAATGGATGAAAACGGCATGGCTATCGCTGAGCAATATGAGAATAAAGATATCAAAATTGACGGGGCTCTAAGTGGCAAAGATCTCAAAGCTGACACCTGGGAAGGAATTCCAGACGGGGCCTCTGGTTCTTCCGGGTCTTCTGAATCCTACCAGGAACCCGAACCGGAACCGGAGCCGGAGCCTTCGGAAGATTCAGGTGATTCTGATGACCCCGATGCCTCGGAAAAAGACGATAATGATGACGGCGATAAAGATGAAGAGCCCAAAGAAGAGGGCTCCGAAGATTCTGATAGCGATTCTGACCAGAATGCCGACTCAGACTCTTCATCTGAAGACAGCGATTCCGAGTCTGAAGACTGAATTTGATTTTTTTCAAGCAGATCAAATCCCCGCCTCTGGCGGGGATTTTTGCATACAAGCTCCTCAAATGTCAGTTCCCTGAGGGGCTTTTTTTTTTGCAGAAAGAAGTTGGGGTTTGTGATAGCATTAACAAACATACGGCTGATTTGCTCTGGAGTGTGTTAACACCCAATTCGCAGCTCTTTTATTATCATAATGGCAGATATCAGGAGGCAAGGAAATGTATGACGCACCAAAACTGAATTTAAGCAAAAGCATGGCAGAATTTGCTAACGGCAAAACCTGTACTCCAGGCGGAGTTCTTGGAATCAGAAGACCTTACAACTTTGTCGAGGGTGAATACCCGATATATTTTGAAAGTGGCAAGGGTGGGCGGGTTACCGATATAGATGGTAACGAATACATCGATTATCTTTGCGCCTATGGCCCGATTATTATCGGTCACCGTGAAGAAGAGGTCGATAATGCCGTTATTGAACAAATGCGCGACAAAGGTTTTTGTTTTTCACTGACTCAGTCGATTCAGAATCGTCTGGCTGAAAAGCTTCGGAGCCTGATCAAGTGCGCAGAAATGTCTGTGTTTGTTAAAACCGGTTCTGATGCCACAACTCTTGCAACCAGAGTTGCCCGTGGTTATACCGGTCGAAATAAAATCATGCGCTGTGGTTATCATGGCTGGCATGACTGGTGTGTCGAGGTTAAAGGTGGCGTTCCGGCCAAACTTTATGAAGATGTTCACGAATTTCACTACAACCACCTTGAGCAGCTCGAAGAACTGATGAAACAATACGGTGACCAGACGGCTGCTATTATTGTTACCCCCATCGGTCACCCTCTCGCAGAACAGGTTGAATACCCCAGGCCCGGTTTTCTTGAAGGGGTTCGGGCTCTGGCCGATAAATATGGTGCGTTGCTGATTTTTGACGAAATTAGAACCGGCTTCAGGGTGCACATTGGTGGTGCTCAGACGTTGCTTGGCGTTACCCCTGACCTGGCAACATTTGGCAAGGCGATGGCCAATGGTTACCCTATCGGTGCCTGTGTCGGCAAGGCTCAATTTATGAAAAAAATCGAAAAGGAAGTATTTGTTTCCTCTACTTTCTTTCCGAACAGCCTTGAGTTTGCCGCGGCCCTCAAAACCCTCGAAATTCTCGAAAGAGACAATGTTCTTGAGGTTATAAAAAAGAAGGGCGAATGGTTTAACGGCGAACTCGAAAAAGTTCTGGCAAAACACAAGGTTTCGACTGGTATTTCCCCGGTACCACAAATGCCTTTTATCGTTTTCAACAAAGACGAGACCAAGACTTACAAAGCAAAACGAGTTGATTTTTATACCCAGTTAATCAGGCGAAAAGTGTTTCTGCAGCCATATCATCATGGTTATATTGCTTACCGGCATTCTGATGAAGACCTTAAATTCACTATTAATGCCATTGACGAAGCACTATCGTTTATCGACGAGAAAAAATACTGAGGCACTGACATGGAAAAACTTATTATCACTGCCGCAATCTGCGGCGCAGAAGTTACCAAAGAGAATAACCCGGCGGTTCCCTATACTATTGCCGAACTGGTGCGTGAGGCTGAATCGGCCGTTAATGCCGGTGCTTCAATAATTCATCTGCATGTCCGCGAAGACGATGGAACTCCCACTCAGAGCCGTGAACGTTTTAAGGCTGCAATAGAGGCCATCAAAGGGCGCTGCCCGCAGGCAATCGTTCAGCCATCGACCGGCGGTGCCGTCGGCATGTCAAATGCCGAACGTCTGCAACCGGTTGACCTGAGGCCTGAAATGGCGACTCTCGATTGCGGTACCGTTAACTTTGGTAATGATGACATCTTTGTAAATTCAGAGAATACCATCATTGCTTTCGGCCAGAAGATGCTTGAACTTGGTGTTAAACCAGAGGTAGAAGTGTTCGACAAGGGTATGATCGATACGGCTATCAGGCTTCAGAAGAAGGGTTTTATCGCCGCTCCGATGCATTTTAATTTTGTAATGGGTGTTACCGGTGGTATAGCTGCGACCGTAAGAGATCTTGTGTTTATGCAGGGAAGTATCCCCGCAGACAGCACTTTTACCGTTTCCGGTATTGGCAGAGCACAATTTCAGATGGCTACCGCTGCGATTCTTCTTGGGGGACATGTGAGGGTAGGCTTTGAAGACAATACCTATCTGGCAAAAGGTGTTCTTGCCGCATCAAACGGCGAACTGGTTGCAAAAGCGGTTAGAATTGCCAAAGAACTTGGCCGTGAAATAGCCAGCCCGGTTGAAGCAAGGGCGATACTGGGGCTGAAGGCACTTTGATTAAATAATTACAGGAAAGGTTCAACTGATGTTTGACAAGATTATCAGCAGAGATGATTTTTCCGGCATGCTCAAGGATGACATGGTGATCATGGTCGGTGGTTTCCTTGGCTGCGGAACTCCCGAGACATTGATAGATATAATCATTGCCAGCGCTGCAAAGAATCTCACTCTTATCTGCAACGACACTTCGTTCGTTGACCGTGGGGTAGGCCGCCTGGTTGCTTCCAGGCAGGCGGCAAAGGTTATTACCTCGCATATCGGCACCAACCCGGAAACTGGCAGGCAGATGGTTGATGGCACTCTCGCCGTCGAACTTGTTCCACAAGGGACTCTTGTAGAGCGCGTCAGATGCGCCGGTGCCGGGCTTGGCGGCGTTCTTACCCCGACTGGCGTTGGTACGGTCGTCGAAGAGGGCAAACAGAAAATTACGGTTGATGGTCATGAATATCTGCTTGAATTGCCATTGAGGGCAGATCTGGCTATTATCAGCGGCAGCACCGTCGATAAGGCCGGCAATGTGGTTTACAATGCCACCACTCGCAATTTCAACCCTCTGATGGCTATGGCGGCACCGGTTGTGGTGGTCGAAGCCAAAGAAGTAGTTGAAATTGGTCAGATCATGCCCGAACTGGTGATGACTCCATCACCTCTGGTGACCCACATCTTCAAGTCAGAAAAGCGCTGACCAGGTAAGGAGCAAAAAAATGATAGAAGATATCGAACTGGCCAAAAAAATCATTGCGAAACGCATTGCCAGAGAATTTAAAAATAATCAGCTGGTTAATCTTGGTATTGGGCTGCCGACCCTGGTTGCCAACTATATTCCTGACGGAGTTAACGTCATTCTTCAGTCTGAAAATGGCATTATTGGTATGGGTCCTGCTCCAGAACCCGGAAAAGAAAACCCCGAGATCACCAATGCCGGTAGCGCACTGGTAACAGTACTGCCCTACGGTTGTTATTTTGACAGCGCCATGTCTTTTGCTCTGATTCGTGGCAAACATGTTGAATACACGGTTCTCGGAGCCCTTGAAGTTGACCAGGAGGGCAGTCTTGCCAGCTGGATCATTCCGGGCAAAAAGGTGCCAGGGATGGGCGGAGCCATGGATCTGGTGGTTGGAGCCAAAAACGTTATTATCTCTACGCTCCACACTGAAAGAGGCAAGCCGAAAATTCTCAAAAAGTGTCGCCTGCCTCTGACGGCCCGGCATGTGGTAAATATGATTGTCAGTGAACTTGGTGTATTTAGAGTGACCCCGGGCGGTCTGGCTCTGATTGAAATCAACAAAGACAGCAGCGTTGATGAAATAAGAGCAAATACCGAAGCGGAGTTCATTGTTTCCGACCATCTTAAAACCATGGAAATTTGAGGCTGCAGAACCTGAAATTTGGCATTGTTAACGCGGTATATACCTGCTATTATTACCGCTTCAGATACTTTAGTTTTGTACACAATAGAGTTTAAATATAATCAAAATTTGCAAGGAGAAATGACTGTGAAAAAAGGATGCCCTTACGGAACCCATCGTGTTATCGAGCCAAAAGGTGTTTTGCCCCAGCCGGCAACCAGAATCGACAACACCATGGAAATTTATGACAACGAGATTCTTATCGATGTTCAGACTCTCAATGTCGACTCAGCCAGTTTCACCCAGATCGAAAAGCAGGCCAATGGCAACATCGAAGAGATCAAAAAGATCATGATGGGTCTTGTCGAAAAGCAGGGTAAGCACAAGAACCCGGTTACCGGTTCAGGCGGCATGCTTATCGGCACCGTAAAAGAAATCGGTCCGGCTCTCAAAGGCAAAACTGACCTCAAAGTTGGTGACAAGCTCGCTACTCTGGTATCACTTTCGCTGACACCGCTGGTGATTGAAGAAATTCTTGAAGTCAGACCCGACATCGATCAGGTTGATATCAAAGGCAAGGCAATTTTGTTCGAAAGCGGTATTTACGCTGTTCTTCCCAAAGATATGCCAGAAACCCTGGCCCTCTCAGTCCTTGACGTTGCTGGTGCTCCTGCTCAGGCAGCTAAGCTCGTTCACCCCGGTGACATCGTCGTTGTAATCGGCGGCGGCGGGAAATCAGGCCTTCTCTGTCTTTATGAAGCCAAAAAGCGTGCCGGTATCACCGGTAAGGTTATCTGTATCGGCGGCAGCGAAAAGAGCACTGACCGTGCCCGTAAGCTCGGCCTCGCCGATGAATATTTTGCAGCCGATGCCACTGATGCTGTTGGAATCTATAACCGCATCATGGAACTTACCAATGGAAAGCTTGCTGACCTGGTAATCAACTGTGTAAATATTCCGAATACCGAAATGGCCAGTATTCTTGCCTGCAGAGACGGCGGCACCGTTTATTTCTTCAGCATGGCTACCAGTTTCACCCAGGCAGCCCTCGGAGCTGAAGGTGTCGGAAAAGATGTGAACATGATTATTGGCAACGGCTACACCAAAGATCACGCCGCCATTTCACTGCAGGTAATCCGCGAGTGCCCCGCACTTCGCAAACTGTTTGAAGAAATGTACTGCTGAAAAACTGCTTTAAAATCAGGCAGGGAAAGGAAATCGTAATTGAACAGCAATTACACTCGTGACGAGCATATTCAAAGACGCGCAAAGCTTTTTCCGAACGTCAGTGACACAGACTGGAACGACTGGAAATGGCAGGTCAAAAACCGGATTGAGACCATTGATGATCTCAGAAAATACGTAAAACTTACCGAAATGGAGATCGACGGGGTCAAGGACTGTCTGACCACTCTGAGAATGGCCATAACGCCTTATTACCTTACTCTGATTGACCCTGACAACCCTAATGATCCAGTTCGTAAGCAGGCTATTCCGACCGACCTCGAACTTTATCGTTCCCCGGCCGATCTTGAAGACCCTCTTCACGAAGATGGCGATTCTCCTGTGCATGGGCTCACTCATCGCTATCCTGACCGGGCTCTGCTTCTGGTAACCGATCAATGTTCTATGTACTGCCGGCATTGCACCCGCAGACGTTTTGCCGGTCAGAAAGATACGGCAATGCCCGGAACGCAGATTGATAAGGCAATCGAGTATATTGCTGCCAATCCGCAAATTCGTGACATTGTCGTTTCCGGTGGCGACCCACTGCTTCTTGCTGATGGCAAACTCGAAGGCATTCTGCAGAAGCTCAGAGCTATTCCTCACGTTGAGATAATACGAATCGGCACCCGAACTCCGGTTGTTCTGCCACAGCGAATCACGCCTGAGCTCTGTGATATGCTCAAGAAATATCACCCGATCTGGGTTAACACTCACTTCAATCATCCAAAAGAAATCACCAGTGATGCAGCAAAGGCTTGCGAACTTCTTAGTTATGCCGGCATACCGCTGGGTAACCAGTCTGTATTGCTGGCAGGTGTAAACGATTGCATTCATGTGATGCGCAAACTGGTGCATGAACTTGTTAAAGTCAGAGTTCGCCCTTACTACATCTATCAATGTGACCTTTCATACGGTTTGTCACATTTCAGAACGCCAGTCGCCAAAGGTATCGAAATTATCGAGGCTTTGCGTGGCCATACCAGTGGGTTCTGCGTGCCAACCTATGTTGTTGACGCACCAGGTGGCGGTGGCAAGATTCCGGTAATGCCGAATTACCTGATTTCGAGCGGCTACGAAAAAACCATTCTGCGCAACTACGAAGGGGTTATTACCTGCTATAACGAGCCTGAAGGTTACAAGCCCAGCTGTAAGTGTGAAGCCTGCCAGAAAGGCAATGTCGAGATTGAAGGTGTTGCCGGTCTGCATCAGGGTAAGATCTCTCTTGAACCCGAAGGGTTACGACGCAAGAAACGCAAAAAAAGAACATGACCTCATGGAAAGGTCACTGTCAGAGCTTGTGGAAGGTTACAGCTGCGTTGCCATCATCGGCATGGAAAAGAATGCCGGTAAGACAACGGTTCTGAATCATCTGCTTGGCAGGCGACCTTCTTTAGTTCAGGCCATAACTTCAATCGGTTACGATGGTGAAGATACCGATCAGGTTACTGGTACTGATAAACCGTCGATATACGTTGGCTGTGGCACACTTGTTGCCACAGCCAGCGGTCTTCTCGGGCAATGTGATTTTACCCGTGAGCTTCTCGGCTTCACAGATTTTCATACGCCCATGGGGGAGGTGGTCATTGTTCGGGCTCTCAGCGATGGTTTTGCCCAGATTGCCGGCCCTTCAACAACTGTGCAGATGACGGCACTCATTGAAATGCTTAAAGCTGCCGGCGCGGCTCAGATTTTCATAGATGGTGCCGCGGCACGCAAGTCAACTGCCGCAATTTCTTCTTCAGACGCATGCATTCTTGCCACCGGTATTGCCTTTTCGCCCGGTATCAACGATATTGTCGAGCAGACAAGGCATTATGCAGATCTTTTGATGCTTCCGGGTTTTACTGACGATGCGTATCGATGCTCCGGCAGAATTTCAGAGGGGCTGAATGATTGTATTCTTTTGGATGATCAGGGCAATGTCGCCGGTCAGGCCTGTTCTTTTGAGGATAGTTGTGCTGACCTTATCGTTGGCAGGTCAGGCAAAGCCACCAGTGCGATTTTTAAAGGTGCGGTAACTCAGAGGTTGATACAACGAATTCTTGATAAAAGCCGTCAGCTTGGCTGGTTAAGACTTGTGGCCGAAGATGGCACGAGATTTTTGCTGACCAGCGCTCAGGCAAAAGAGTTAAAAGTTCGTGGAGCGGCTTTGTATGTCATGAATCCGGTAAATTTGCTTGCTGTAACCGTAAACCCGGTTTCGCCAGGTGGTCTGAGACTAGATGGTCATGAACTGCAGCGTCGGGTTGCCGGTGGGCTCAATGTGCCGGTTTTTGATGTTCTGGCGGCAAATCTGCCCCAAATTTCACAGACGAGGCCTGTTCATGCATAGACAAAAAAAATATCGGGCAGTAACTCCGGGCGTTGCCTGGTTACTCGCAGAACTTCAGATAGATTCAATTTATGGCCGTGAAGCACTTAAAAACCTCAGGCTGGCTCGATCAGACGCTCTTGAAGCGCTTAACTGCAGTTTAGATGAACTCACCAGGGTCGTGAACGCGGCCCGTTGCGATACCGGCTTTTTTGACCGGGCGGCCGGAGTTTTTAAATGCCTGCGCTACATAAGTGGTTCTCTAGATAACCTTGAAGCCGGCCTTACACCAGATGAAACCGAGTTGCTTGAAATCAAAGGTTTTGCGTTGATGCTGAATTCGCTGAAAAGCTGGTATGACGAATCAGGTCTAAAGCTTGAGTCTATCGATTTTTCTGATCTTGAGCCTGTCGTTTCACTTCTAAACCCCGACAAAACCATCGTGTCGTCGTTTCATGTTCATGATGCCTATTCAGAGCGTTTAAAAGAAATTCGGGCCGCAAAAAGACTTCTCGAAAGCGAAATTCTTAAAACGGCCGGTTTAGAGCGCAAAGAAGAGCTTCGCTGTGAGCGGGCCCGGATCGTTTCACAGGAACGGGACGAGGAAAATGTTGTTAGAGCAGGTCTGGGTCGCAAACTTCAACCCTGGATCAAACATCTCAGGCATAATGGTTCAGCTGCGGGTTTGTTCGAGCTGCTTCTTGCCAAAGCACGAGTTGCTTTAAGATATGAATGTTGCCGCCCAGAACTTCTGCCCGCAGGCAGCGGAAAACCTTTAAAAGCCGAAAATATGTTCAACCCTGAGATATCTGAGATTCTTGAACGTCAGGGCAAAAGTTTTACGCCTGTTTCTATCGGGCTTGAGCCGGGTACTACCCTGCTTACCGGCGCAAATATGGGTGGCAAGACCGTTGCATTGCTGACTTTAGCCATGAATGCCGAACTTGCTCTGCTCGGTTTTTTTGTGTCTGCCCGCAGTTTTACTATGCCCATGTTTGATTTTATTTTTTTGATGGCCGGCGACGGGCAGAGCCAGGCGGCAGGCCTTAGCAGTTTTGGCGCTGAGATTATCAGGCTGTCAGAATTGATTGCTCTTACGCGTCAGGGCAATGGTCTTGCCATATGTGATGAATTTGCCAGGTCGACAAACCCTTCTGAAGGCAGTCGTTTTGTTCAGGCCCTGGGTGAGTTCCTTCAGAACAGCGGCTCTTATGGGGTTATTGCCACGCATTATGACGGCATAAAAATTGAAAACGCCGCTTATTATCAGGTAGTCGGGCTTAAAAACAAAGCGGCGTTGCCGGCGGGGGCCGACCGCGATATGCTTTTGCGCAATCTGTGCGACAATATGGATTATCGCCTGGTAAGAATCAGCGGCGATTACCAGGTTCCGAAGGATGCCCTGCATATAGCAGGTATTCTCGATGTTGACCCCGATTTTATGACGATCTTGCGCCGTCATTACCCTGCCGACAGTCAATAAATGCGAAAAAAATACTGCGGAATGTAAGGTTCAGCGGTATAATTGGGCAAAACATTCCAAGGTTAAGGGAAGAAGATGAAAAGCAAGCTCAAACTTAATTTTGCCGTTGTCGATAAAGCCAGACAATTTGCGCGTGATATCGCAGCCGATACGCAAAAGTTTATCGAAAAACACACCAGCGTCACCATCGAGCGCACTTGTGCCCGCCTTTTGGGGGTCGACGGAGTCGATGACCAGGGTGTGCCGTTACCAAATATCCTGGTTGACAATATTCGCAATAACAATGGCCTGTCTCTAGGCCTCTCTGTTTATCTCGGCAATGCCATAATTCAGACTGGCAAAACTCCGCAGCAGATTGCTGAAGCGGTTGCTGCCGGCGAACTAGATATTACCAGACTGAAAATGGCCGACTTGTTTGAAATTCGTGCCAAAATAGAAGAGATAGCCGGGCAGACTGTCGAACGTATTAAAAGCAACCGCAAAAAACGCGAAGAGTATCTTGGCCGTTTCGGTGACAAAACCGGGCCATATCTTTATGTAATTGTCGCCACCGGCAATATTTATGAAGACATCGTTCAGGCGCGGGCAGCTGCTAATCAGGGTGCCGATATTATTGCAGTCATCAGAACCACCGGTCAGAGTCTGCTTGATTTTGTGCCATTCGGAGCCACTACCGAAGGCTTCGGCGGCACTTTCGCCACCCAGGAAAATTTCAGACTGATGCGTCAGGCTCTTGACGAGGTTTCAGAGAAGCAGGGTCGCTATATAAGACTCTGCAATTATTGCTCAGGCCTGTGTATGCCGGAAATAGCCGCCATGGGCGCTCTTGAACGTCTCGATGTTATGCTCAATGACGCGTTGTACGGCATTTTGTTTCGTGACATCAATATGCAACGCACTCTTGTTGATCAGTATTTTTCACGCATAATAAACGGTTTTGCCGGTGTAATCATCAATACAGGCGAAGACAACTACCTGACCACTGCTGATGCGGTCGAAGAAGCACACACGGTTCTCGCTTCGCAATTTATCAATGAGCAGTTTGCTTTGATCAGTGGTATTCCTGAAGAGCAGATGGGTCTTGGGCATGCTTTCGAAATTAACCCCGACCTCAAAAATGGTTTTTTGTTCGAACTGGCGCAGGCGCAGATGGCGAGAGAGATTTTCCCCAGGGCTCCTTTAAAATATATGCCGCCGACCAAGTTCAAAACCGGCAACATTTTCCGGGGCCATGTCCAGGATGCCCTGTTCAACATGGTGACCGTCGTGACTGGCCAGAAACTGCACCTGCTGGGCATGCTTACCGAAGCCATACATACGCCGCTTATGTCTGATCGGGCTTTGTCAATCGAGAATGCCCGTTATATATTCAATACTATGGCAGACCTCGGTGACGAGATCGAATTCAAAGAAAATGGCATTATTACAAACCGTGCCAACCAGGTTCTCAATGAAGCCTGCACTATGCTTGAATCGATCCGGAAGGATGGTTTGTTCAAAACCCTTGAAATGGGCAGATTTGCCGGAGTTAAGCGACCGGTTAACGGCGGCAAGGGGCTTGACGGGGTAGTTGAAAAGCATGAAAATTACTTAAACCCCTTTGTTGAGCTGATGATGAAAGGGGGCCTGAAATGAGCAGCGGCTTATATTCGACCAAAGATAAAAATTTCAGTAAAGAACTTGATCTGACCCGCCTTAAACCTTATGGCGATACCATGAATGACGGCAAAGTGCAGGTCAGCTTTACTTTGCCGGTTGCTGACGATGACCGGGCCGTTGAGGCTGCACGTCAACTCGGAGCAAGAATGGGCTTGAGCGATGTGCAGGTCTCGCATCACGAAGCTCTCGATAAAGATTTTTCGTTTTTTGTGGTTTACGGTAATCTCACCCATACCGTTGATATCACCACAATCAAGGTTGCAACCATCGATTCAACGGTCATGGACATGCACGGAGTCGACGATTTTATCAAGGAAAATATCGGTCGGAAGCTGGTTGTAATCGGTGCCAGCACCGGTGCAGATGCACATACTGTCGGTATTGACGCGGTTATGAATATGAAGGGCTATGCTGGTCATTACGGTCTTGAACGTTATCAGATGCTTGAAGCCTACAATCTGGGCAGCCAGGTAAGCAACGAAGACTTTGTTAAAAAGGCTATCGAACTGAAGGCTGATGTGTTGCTGGTTTCGCAGACCGTCACCCAGAAAGACGTGCATATCGGGAACATGGTAGAGCTGGTTGAATTGCTCGAAGCAGCTCACCTGCGCGATAAGGTAATTCTGGTTGCCGGTGGCCCACGCATTACCAACGATCTTGCCAAAGAACTTGGCTATGATGCCGGCTTTGGGCCTGGCAAATATGCCGAGCATGTCGCTTCGTTTTTTGTTGACGAATTTGTTAAACGCAAAATGAAATAGCAGACTTTCCGGCCGGGTTACAAAGTGTGTGCCGGCCGAAAGGAATTGCGCTATAATCTGGTGGAAAATTTCTTTGAAAAGGCGATTTTATGAGTCGTTGGCAGTTTGTAAAGCAGTTTTGTCGTGAGCCTCGTCGCATCGGGGCCATTGCGCCAAGCTCGCAGAAGCTTGCCCGGCGGATGCTTCAGCCCATCAACTTCAGTCGCGCCAGGGTTATCGTTGAATATGGCTCTGGTACCGGTGCTTTTACCAGGCAGGTCGTTGACCGTATCGATCCCGAAAGAACAATATTTTTCGGTTTTGAGCTTAATGAACACATGAACCGCATTGCCAGTGAAAACGTGCCTGAAGTTAAAATTTTTATGGATTCGGCTGCTGAGATTCGCAAGTATCTCAGACAATACGGGGTTAAGCATGCTGATGCGGTTATCAGCGGCCTGCCCTGGGCTGTGTTTCCAGAAGAATTGCAGGACGACATTCTTTATGAAACTGTTGCCGGCCTTAAAAAAGGTGGTGTCTTCACTACCTTTGCCTATCTGCATGGGCTGTTATTGCCGTCTGGTATCAGGTTCAGACGCAAACTTCAGAAACATTTTTCTGAAGTAAAAACCAGCCCGGTGGTCTGGAACAACATTCCGCCGGCACTGGTTTACTGGTGTCGCAAGTAGTGCTCTGTCAAAGTTGAATCTGTAATAATTCCGTCATTCCCGCGTAAGCGGGAATCTTATCTTTAAAGGCTTAGATCCCCGTTTGCACGGGGATGACATAGAGGATGCTGATTTTGCATGTTCAATGCTGACAGAGCAGTAGGCTGTAAGGCTGAATATCGTTATTTAAAACACTAATTTGCTTAGACTGACCTTGCCACTTTCCCCCCGAATAATTATGAATTAGCCGGGGGATTTTTATTACTGGTGGAAAGGTTGTGAAGGGCGACCCGGGCTGGTTCGTCAATGGTTCTTATATGCAGGTCGTGTTGTGGAAAGGGTATTTCGATACCGTTTTCACGGAAAAGCCTGTCGATTTCGTAGTTGATTTCATTTTTAATTTTAAGGCGTATATCTATGTCGGCAACCCAGGCTCGCAGTTCAAAATCGAGAGAGCTTGCCCCAAAGTTCATAAAGAAGACTGCCGGTGCCGGGAACTTCATGACAAAGGGGTTGTCCTGGGCGATGCGCAGCAGAATCTGGGTTACTTTTTGCACGTCAGAGCCATAGGCAACCCCGATTTGCACGATCAGGCGGGTCTGGCGGTCAGATAGAGTCCAGTTGGTGACAGTCGAAGAGACAAGATCACTGTTGGGAACAATCATCTCGGAGCGGTCAAAAGTTTCAACAATGGTGGCACGTAACCCGAGATTTTTGATTTTTCCCCATTCATTGTTTATCTGAACGGTATCACCGACTTTGATCGAACGTTCAAAAAGAAGTATCAGGCCACTGGCAAAATTGTTAACAATATTTTGCAGGCCGAAACCGATACCGATACCCAGTGCCCCGACAACCACCGTCAGGTTTTGCAGGCCGATCCCGATCGTTGACAAGCCTAGAGTAACGCCAAAAACAAAGAAAGCATAGTGAATCAGACGGTTGATTGAAATTCCGACTCCCCGTTCAACCTTTTTGCGCGGGTAAACTTCTTCGTCGAGAATTCTCTGGATCAGCCACGAAACGGCCAGGGTTCCATAAACCAGAATAATTGCCCAGACCAGCATTCCCAGGCTGATACGATAGTTTTGTACAGAAATGCCGAAGGCCAGGATCTTTTCGGCGGCCAGCCAGCTGCTGTCGAAGAAACCCCACACGGAAAGCATCTCTGAAAAGGCCATAAAAACCACGACCAGGTCTGCTACCATACTGCCACGTCTGATGAAAACCTTGTGGTGTTTGTCGATAAGATCATTCTTCCGTACAAAATTGTTGTCGAAAATAGCCTCAATTGCGCCTTTTAAGATAAGATTGATCATCCAGGCAACAACACCGATAAAAATTGTCTTGATGGTTACGTCGAGCAGATGGTTTGAAAATGCGACATATCCGGCAGCCTGAGACAAAAAGACAAGGGCAAGGGAAGCTCCGCCCGCTTTGATTCCAGCAAGAAAGGTCAGCGAGGCTCCTTCAGCCTGGTTGATCCGGGCTCTCCAGAAACACAGCATCGCCCCCGAAAAGCCTACCAGAGCTGTGAAGACACGCATGGCCGGTGCCGGCAGGGCAATAAACACAAAAAGTTGAATTAGTAGATACAGGCCTACAATTATGTAGAGAAGGCGCCGTCGCCATGGGCGATCGATCACGGCTCCAACAAGTCTTGAGGCATTTATCGACACAATACCTGCAAACAGCAGTTTTAACAGCTTGGGAACTGTTTCAAACAGCGGTAAGGGCAGAAGCAGGCCGATCAGCATGCCGGCTGAAAGGTATCTGTCAGCGATAAAAGCCAGCTTGAAGCGCTCGAGATTCCGGTTGCGCAGGCTGCGCAGAAAATAAGCTGACCCGGCTGCCAGAAGCAGTTGTAGAAAAATTACCCAGCCGAAAGTCTGAAAAAACGGGCGGCCAGGCATTTCAAAACTGGCAATACCGAGCCAGAATTCCTGCCAGAGAGCTGTGTCGAACTGCATGACGAAAGTTGGTGTAAACATGGCCGGTCTTGACTTGCGAAACAGGTCTTTGCGCATTTCGGCCATGAGTTTGTCAATTTCGGCGAGTTGGTTTTGTGCCTGGCGCTGCAGATCAATTACCTTCTGTTGAAATTCAACAAGTGGAACCTCGATGCCTTCCATGCGTTTGCGCGAAATTGCAATAGTGTTGACGGCATCTTTGAAAACATCACGCAAAGCCGGCCCGACCCCTTCAGCAAGGGCATCGCGCTGACTCTTCCAGGTGGTTTCACGTAGTGTCCAGTTCTGCTTCTGGCTTTCTATTTTTCCAAGGCGTTCAGAGATATACTTAATATGGTGTCCTACCGCATCTATGAGAGATCGAAGGTCGCTACGCAGTGCTGATACTTTTTCGAAGCCGTAGCTGCCCGATTCTTTGACGCTGTTGAACTGAGTCTTCTGCTCTTCAAGACGATTTTTTAGCAGGCCATATTCTTCAATCAGCTTACTGATATCGGTAATTCCGTTGATTGTTGCGGCTAATTCTTCGGCATCATTTTTAAGGGTTTCTGCCTTTGGAAGAATATCGGCCATAGATTCGGCAACATTGTCTGTGGTGGTTGTTGCCGCAACAGTTGGAATTGGCAGGGGCATCGGGCCAACAAACTGGCTGATGTCGATTGTTTGACTAAAAGCGGATGAATATGTAAATAAAACGGCAAAAAACAGTGAAAATCGGCAAAATTTGCCTAAAAATTGATAAATATGCAGCATTTTGATCTCCTGCACCTATCTTAACAGCTTTTCTTGTTGTTTTGCAACCAGTGGGTTTCTCAAAGCCTGCCCATGAACCTGAGAATGCCCTCAAGAATTGTCCAGGGGTTGGGAGGGCACCCCGGGATGTAAAGGTCGACCGGAATCAGGTTGCCAACTCCGTCGTTAACTTCGCTGTTGCCCTTGAACAGGCCACCCGATATGGCGCAGGCCCCTGTGGCAATAACTATTGATGGCGACGGCAGTGCCTCGTATGTTTTCAGGAGGGCAAGTTTCATGTTCTGACTTACAGGGCCTGTTATCAGCAACCCGTCGGCATGGCGCGGTGAAGCCACAAACTGTATGCCGTAGCGTGCCAGGTCAAAATTGGGGGTTGCCAGCACGTTGGTATCGGCTTCGCAGGCGTTGCAACCACCGGCGCTTACCTGTCTGAGCTTCAGCGACCGGCCGAACAGGCGGCGCAGTTCGTTTCCCATGGCTTCGGCGCGTTTAAAGGTGGCAGCGTTAATGAGAAGGCCCTCTTTTTTATTCGCGGCAAGCGAAAAGTCCTGGGTGAAGTTGATCAGCTTTTCGGGGCAGGCGGTCTCACAGGCACGGCAGAAGAGGCAGCTGCCCATATCGATTATTGGGCGCTTGTTCTCGCCGAGTGAAAGAGCGCCGACCGGGCAGGCGGCCACGCAGGCATTGCAACCTGATTTGCAGTTTCCAGAGGCGATTTCGGGTCGGCCGGTGTAACGTGCTGCCATTGGTGGCATTTTTTCGGGAAACGGAAAGGTTCGATACTTTTGATGGAATCTGGCTTTTAGTATCTGCAGCATATTTTACCTCAAAGGTCGTGGCCGCAATAAGAAAGGTTGAAACTCTTATTGCAAAGTGGAAAGTCTGAAATTTCCTGGTCTCTGAGAGACAAAGCCAGGCCAAACCAGTTGTGAAACGAAGGATCGACAATTTTATATGCTTTAAGTTGTCCCTGTTCATCGGTCATGGCAACGTGGCAGATTTCGCCGCGCCAGCCTTCGGTGAGGCTGATGGCGACAGAATTGGCGACCGGTTTTACCTGTTCATGGTTGTAGCCTGCAGGTTCGCTATTCAGTGCCGCAAGCATCTCTCTGATGAGTCGCAGCGATTCCTGTATTTCAAGCCAACGAATTGTGGCCCTGGCGTTTACATCCCCGAGTTTGCCCAGTTCAATTAAAGGTATGGCTGGAGCGAATTTGTCGAAGGCACCAAAAGGGTGTGAAATTCTGGTATCGACCATGAGGCCACATGCCCGGCCTGCGGGGCCAACCATGCCGATTGCCAGGGCATCTTCGCGACTGACGGTGCCTGTTTCTTCGAACCTCGATACCACTGAAGGGGTATCCCAGATGAGGTCTATGGCTGAATGCAGGTCGGCTTCAATCAACAGCAGCTTGTCAAGAATCTGCTTTTTAAGGTCTGAGTCGATTTCGTAGCCACAGCCACCTGCCTTGACCAGGCCTCTGCCGAAGCGATTGCCGCAAATCAGGCCGGTGGTGTTGAGAATATCACCTCTGATGCGCCCGCAATATGCCGAGGTTGGTAGAAAGCCGACATCTCCGGCCAGGGCCCCAAGGTCGCCGGTATGATTGGCCATTCGTTCGAGCTCAAGGGCTACTGATCTGATTATTTTGGCATTTTGTGATGCTTTAAGGCCTGAGAGGGCTTCAATGTTCATGGCATAGGCCGTAGCATGGCCGATGCTGGTGTCTCCGGCGACGGCTTCCATCAGTCTGATGGCTTTTTCGTGGGGCATGCCGGGAATGGCCCTTTCGATGCCACGGTGCTGGTAGCCAAGTTCTATCTCAAGATGAAAGACTTTCTCGCCGTGGCACTGAAATCTGAAATGCCCTGGTTCAATTATGCCGGCGTGAACCGGACCAACGCCGACCTCGTGCACTTCTTCGCCCTTTACTTCAAAATATTCAGTTGCGCCGGGAATAATTTCGACAGTCTGGCCTTTGCGAGGCTGAAAGCGAATGGGCTTGAGCCAGGGGTGCCCGACCATTTCGATGCCATGAATCTCAGCCATTTCGCGTTCGAACCAGTGGGCCTGAGGTATGTGAGGTGTGAGGGAAATGTTCTTGCGCCCGCATTTGCTGGCAAAAAGCTCTATTTCAGCGGTTTCATCGTCGGCAACTGCTGCATAAACAATTGCCTGTTGTTCGGTGGGCACTGCAAATAGAGCAGAAAGGCGACTTCCCTTTTGAAGAAGATTTGTCAGGTGCTGTCTAAATGCATCCGATTCCAAAACCGGCATTTTATCAAGTGATGCACTGGTTCCATTCTTCAGTATCAGTTGATTTTTCAAAGTATTGCACCTCCAAGGAGAGTTGCTGCACCATTAACAGCGCTTCTGACAAATTCCGGCAGGTGAAAGCCAAGAACGAGAGCGGCCGAGAGAAAAATTACCGGGGTAATCAACTGCAGAAGATCTTCAGCATGTATTTCTTCACTGTCCCCCTGATGATGTTTTCCGTCTTTTTGGCCTTTTTTATGCGTCGTTTCATGCAGGCTGTGATGGGGATCTTCATCAGTCTTGTGTTCGTCAGGTTTTCGGCCAAGGGTCATCTGCATAAAAATGGTCAGCATACCAACAAACACGATAAGAAGGAAAAGCAGGTAGAGAGTGGCAGTTACCCAGCTTCTGGTCACCAGTGCTGAGCGCAGAATCGTGAATTCGCTGATAAAGGTGCCAAATGGCGGCGTGCCGGTAATGGCCAGAAAACCAGCCATCCAGAGCATGCCGGTAAATGGCATGCTTTTTAGCAGACCTGAAATTTTGTCAACCTTTTTGGTGTTGAAGGCTGTAAGAATGTTTCCTGAAAGCAGAAACAGAGAGGCTTTAATCAGAGAGTGGCAGATCGCATGCAACATGGCTCCGGCAATTGCCGAGCCGCCAAGACCTACGCCTGTGGCAAGAATTCCCATGTGTTCAACGCTTGAATAGGCAAGCATGCGTTTAAAGTCAGGCTGGTGCATGATGAAAACCCCGGAGATGCCCATGGACAAGAGACCGGCGATTATCAGTAATTCTGATGCAAACGCTGCGGTTGCTGGAATGGCTGCGCAAACCTGATAAATGCGAAGAATGCCGAGAAAGGCGCAATTGAGCAGTGCCCCGGAAAGCATTGCAGAAACTGGCGAAGGAGCTTCGCTGTG
>JAQUZA010000010.1 GCA_028691595.1 Candidatus Rifleibacteriota bacterium | reverse complement strand
GATAATGGAAACCATACACCTTACCTATATGCTTGTTGGCATAGGTTTGTTTTTCAGCCTAGCAGCTTCGCTGGTTCTTATAACCGTTCTTATCAAAGAATTTCTTGCGCCGGTCTCGATTCTATCCAATGGGGCGCGGGCAATCAGCAATGGCGACCTCGAGCTCGATCTGCCGGTTTTTGCCAAAGACGAACTCGGTGAGCTCTCAACCATATTCAACCTGATGACCCGCCGATTGCGAAACCGCCTGACTGAACTGACAGTACTCTACAACCTCACTCAGAAAGCCTCGACCACCCACAGTCAGCGGGAAATATTCGAACTGGCGGCCGAAAACCTGCAACAGCATCTGAGTGCCGAGCAGGCCGGGACAGTCTGGGTTGGCAGTGCCGAAAGCGACACAGAGCTATATATTTCTGACAGTCTCGAACCCGCTGAGGTCGAAGAAATAAAAAAATGCGCGAGAACGTCGCTGAAAACCTGCCGTGAAACCCTTGAAACAGACCAGACAACCGGCAAACATATTCTTTGCCTGCCGCTGTTTTTTGAAGACCGTAAATTTGGAGCGATCTATCTGGTTTTTGCTCAGGACCGCTTCTTAAGTAAGCAAGGCTTCTCAGACGACGAAAAGAACTTCATGGACACCCTGAGACATCATCTCGGTCTGATAATTGAAAACCAGCGACTCTTCGAGGAAGCAATCACCGATGGCCTGACCAAACTTTATCTCAGACGCTTTTTTCTGGCCACCCTTGACAAGGAAATCAGCCGCTCAAAGAGGTATCAACTTGATCTTGGCCTCTTACTTCTTGACATTGACAATTTTAAAAAATTTAACGACACTTACGGGCATCAGGCAGGCGATTATGTTTTGCGTGAAACAGCTCAACGCATCACCGAAAACATAAGAGCTGTCGATACACCTGGCCGCTATGGTGGCGAAGAAATCGCTCTTCTTCTGCCACAGACGAATATTAAAGAGGCTTTTCTCGTTGCTGAGCGTATACGCAAGGCAATTGACGGCTCAGAATATACTTTTCGCAATACCAGCATGAAGGTAAACGTATCAATAGGAGTTACTTCGCTGCATCTTCGTAACCTGACCATGGAAGAACTGATCGATGAGGCAGACCGGGCACTGTATACGGCAAAAAGCAAGGGGCGAAATCAGGTGCGCATTGCCCCGGAGGCTATGTAATGAACGTTGACAAAAAAATAGACCGACCGGGCTTCACCCTTGTCGAAATTCTGGTTGTGCTTTTTTTAATCGGTCTCGTTGCTCTTCCCTTTACCAATATGTTTCTTTTCGGGGTTCAGGGAAGCTTTGACAACGCAGAACACGTATTGGGATACAATCTGGCCCGCGAAAAACTCGAAGAAATCAAAGGACTGCCCTTCGAGCTGATAAAATCAGATTATGATAATTTTCGTGAAGTTTTCCAGGATCGCAACAAATACGACGAAGCCTATTACAATGAGGCATCTTTCGAAAAATATTTTACAGATGTTTTTACTGACCGCTCTCTTAATGACAGCGAACTTAAAACTACCTTTACAAGGCTGAAACTGATTTATCCCAAAGGCTATCTAAAGCAACTGCAGACATACCCCGAAGACTACCGCAGATTCAGGCGGGTGGTAAAAATCGAGCAGGTAACTGAATCGGCCATGCCTTCGAAGTTGAAAAAGGTCAGCGTTCTGGTTTTTGATGCCGACGAGAAAAAAATTGCGGAAATTGCCACTCTGATCGGACTTCACAAATGAACGACAAACCGCATAAAAGGGGCTTTACACTCGTAGAACTGTTGTTGGGCATGTCGCTCACGCTGCTGGTGGGCGGAGTTCTCTATCTGATGCAGTCAACAGGGATGTCAACAGTGCGAAAAGGCACTTCCCAGCTGCTTCTGACCTCTGAGATCCGCAACAAGATGGAACGAATGGTTGCCGACCTTCGTAACGCCAAAGAAATTCTTGAAATTCAACCTGACGCGATCAAAATGCGCTGTTATAAATACTCAGCCGAGAAGCCAGACCCTGGCGAAGATGCCCTGGTCACCGTTTCCTATGAAGTTCAGCGGGGCGGGCGACAGCAGGTTCTCTGGCGCACCGAAAACCGCGAGAACCCTGTCAAAATGCTGAGTCTGGATAAAATTGGCGAACGTATTTTTCAGCCGTTTTTTGAAGCACCTGACCAGTTGTCACCTGCCGGCTGGTCATATTACCCCTTTGATATGGTCTCAAATGACTCAGGGCAACGCCAGCGCATCAGCATGTTACGCATAACCCTTGACTTCAAGCAACAGGGCGAGTCTGCCGCACTGGTGACCTCTGTTTCTCTGAGGCCGGCTGCCACAAGAATACGCCAGCCAAACTGGAAATTCAGATAATGGAATTTTCGGCATTTCTCGGGGTCGTTTCGGCCATGATTCAGATGGGTCTGGCCATTTTGGTTCTGGTAAAAAATAGTGACCGGCGGGAAAACCGCCTGTTCAGCCTGCTCCTGCTGCTCTTCATGTTCTGGAGCCTTGCCGAGCTTAACCTGATCTATCGTGGGATAACCGCAACCGGGCTTAAGCTTCTTTTTACCCCTGGCATTCTGCTCGCATATTTTTTCTGCCTGTTCACTGCCATTTACCCTGAGTTTCAGCCCGAGGCCTATATTTTCAAAACCAGATGGCAGCCATGGCTTCTGTCGCTGCCGGCATGGCTGTTGCTGGCGCTTTTGTGGTCCAACCGGCTGTTGAGTTCATTTGAGGCGACTGAAGGCGGGTTTTCGCTCTCATTCGGCAGCTTCGAATTCGTTTTAAAAGGTATCGTCATCGGCTACCTTTTTCTTGCCCTGACAACCCTGTCAAGCAGCAGAAAGAAGGCCGAAACCACCTCACAGATCAGACGGCTGCGTTACACTTTTACCGCAATGCTGCTGCCGATAGCTGCCGGGTCGATAACCATCGCACTCAGCAAATGGTTCACCGGCGGCACAACTATTTACTCATTCGGGCTTTTTCCGGTTCTGGGCATAATTATGAGCATCATTCTCAGTTACACCATGCTCAAATACAACCTTATGGAAATCGACCTGATCTTTTCGATCGGTCTGGTTTACACACTGTTAACCGCAATCCTCGCAGGCTTCATGGAGCTCATGCAGGAGCTCATGCAGTCAATTCTTGATTTTTCGGATGTCTGGAGCCGGGTAATTGTAATCCTGATCATCGCTGCCATTTTTTCGCCCCTCAAAGAGCTTCTGGTCAGTCTTGTCGACCGCTTTTTCGGTCGACAAAGTTTTGACTCTGCCAGGGTAATGCAGTCTATTCTTGCCGAACTGCGCAAGCAGCCAGACGAGCCAAAGCTGTTTGCCAAGTTCGTCAGCGAGCTGCAGCTGATTCTCGATTTTTCGTCGGCAGAAACCGTTGCCCAAACGATCGATGGTTCGCCCGAAAAGGGCCCTGATCTAGGCGAAATACCCGTTGAAGTGAACGAAATCGATGCTCTGGTGAACCATTTTGCCGAGACGGGTGACCAGAAGAGCGAACAGATCGCCAGAGCCTTTAAAGAGCGCGATTTTAGGCATTATTTTTCTTTCCGCAACGAGACCGGCAATTATGGTGGCCTGCTGCTCGGGCCAAAGAACACCAGGGTTCCCTACACTGAAACCGAGTTGAACCTGGTTCAAGGGCTTGCCAACGAGATTCCTCACGTTGTTGAAAACCTGCAGATGATTCAGCGCCTGCTAAAACAGGAAAAGGCTTCTCAGGAAATTGGCCTGGCCGCAGAAATGCTTACGGCAATCAGCGCGCCCACAGGATTTTGTGAATTTGCCGGTTTCAAACTGGCATCATTTGCCTCATTGGCAGGTGAAATCAAGGGCGACATGATTGACATCTGCGGAGACCCCCAAAACAGATTTATCGGGGTTTACGATGCCTTTCATCACGGCATAAAGGCGGTTCTTACCCTCAATCTGCTGTTCAGTGTCTTCAGGTCGGTTTCTGAACCCGACTGCAAGATTCAGACTGCAGGAAAAGTGCTGCGACATTTTGCCGGCAAGCAACTCTGTTCTGCGGTAACTCTGCTTTTTCCAGGAGATAGATCACTGCATGTACGCAACTGCGGCAACCCGGCCCCACTTCTCATCAGTAATGGCAAGGTTACGCCCCTGCACCTGAGCGAATCTGAACCGGTCGGGTTATCTGAGCAGACACTGGTCGGGGTCTGTGATATTATGCTTGAGGCCGGTGATCTGGTTTTTGTTTCGACCAATGGCCTGTTCAAAGCCTTCAAAGAACTGAGGGGCCGCGAACTCACCGATTTTCTTACTGAAAAGGCACCGGGCAGCGTCGAGGAATGTCGCCGCCTGATTGTTGAAGAACTTGAACCTTTCGTGCGCAAACGTTACTCTGACGACATAACTTTCATAGTGGCAGGCAGAACATGAACAACAGTGACAGAAGAAAAAGCCGGGCAATTAAACTGGGCACGATCATGGTTGGCGGCGGGGCTCCCGTCACCGTTCAAACCATGACCAAAACAGACACCCGTGACACAATCGCGACCATAAACGAGATCAGACGGCTCAGGCTTTCGGGCTGCGACATAATAAGGCTGGCAGTGCCAGATATCAGTGCCGCCGAAGCCCTCAGACCCATCTGTGAAGCCAGCCCGATTCCGGTTATTGCCGACATTCATTTTGACCATCAGCTGGCTCTTACCGCCATCAAAAACGGAGTTCATGGTCTGCGCCTCAACCCCGGCAATATCAGAAGCGAGGAAAAGGTGCGCGAGGTAGCGGCAGCCGCACTGGACCGGGGCATTCCCATCAGAGTTGGTGTCAACGCCGGCTCGTTAGACCCTGAAATAAAGGCCAGATACGGCGGCGTAACGGCGGCAGCCCTTGCTGAGTCAGCTTTAAACGAGGTTCGTCGCCTTGAAAAATACGATTTTAATCTGATCAAGATCGCCGTCAAAGCTTTCGACATCAAAACAATGACTGAAGCGGTGCGCATTGTTGCCTCTGAGTGTGATTACCCGCTGCACCTCGGTGTAACAGAATCGGGGTTACCAGAAGACGGCATCATCCGTTCGTCGATAGGCATCGGCAGCCTGCTGCTTCAGGGAATCGGTGACACCATAAGGGTTTCGCTGACCGGAGATTCAGCAGATGAGGTAATGACAGGCATTAGAATTCTCAAGAGTACAGGTCTGCGTGAAGCCGGGCCGGTAATTGTATCGTGCCCGACGTGCGGTCGCTGCCAGATCCCGCTGCAGAAGATCGCCCGCGAAGTTCAGAAGCGCCTCGAAGGCGTTTCGGGCTCATTTCAGGTCGCAGTTATGGGCTGCGCCGTCAATGGCCCGGGTGAAGCCGAGCAGGCTGATTTTGGCATAGCCGGCGGCAAAGACAGTGGGCTCATCTTCAGACAGGGAAAAATCATCAGAACCCTGCCAGCAGATCAGCTTGTTGACGGGCTGATAGAAGAGATATTCAAAAGCCTGAACCAGGGCTGCAAAAGCGGAGAATAACAGCATGAAATTGTCTAATTCCTGTCGACAGGCCGCAATCTGTGTCTTTCTTCTCACGGTGGCGGTCTTTTGTAATTCAACCCTGACGGCCCAGAAAGCTGATCAGATTGTTAATTTTAACAGTGAACGTGTTGAGTTTATTTTTCAGCCCCCGATGCGTTCGGGGTTTAATGCGGCGCACCCACTTCAAATAGAGTTGCCACGCCTGAACCTGCTGGTTAATCTTATTGAGAACTATTTTCAATACCTGTTACGCCTGCAGAAAATTGCGGCCGGCAGCAGAGTTACCCTGGTTTTTTCGCCAGATATGGCAGTCGAAGACTGGAACGAGGATTCTAAACGTCTGCGCATCAAAGATCTGGGCATCAACCAGATTCTGCAGCAGATAAACCAGCATCTTCGTGAGCAGGAAGGCACAGAACGTCAGTTTCTTCTCGAAAGCGACGACAACCTGTTCACCATTCCCGACAACCTGCCGCGCAAAACCAGCAAAATTGCCATAAATACAGAACTTGTCAATCATTCATCTTTTCAGCAAAGCCTCGAACCCGACACAGATTTTTGCGTTATCGACGACAACATGGTTGTAACAGCCAGGCCATTCAAGCGCAGCAACCGGTTGTTTCTGATGACCGACCGCAATAATGTCTGCAGCAGCACCATGCTGCTCGATCAGGCTCAAAAATGGTATGCCAACCTCTCGGCTTCTGCGGACAAAGCATTCGTCGCCTTTACGGATGACATGAAGCCGATGATCATGCCAGTCAGTGGCGGGCAGCCGGTCAAAATTTTCCCCGACCTTGAAGACCCGATACTGCTCGACATGCGCTGGTCACCGACTGGCGCAAAACTCGCGGGCATGATCATGGTTAACAGCACCCAGGAACGGCTTTTCTTCATTTTTGATGCGGCTCAAGGCAAGATGATCAGCAATCTGCCCCTCGAAAAAATTGAAGCAAATTACATCCACGCGTTTCCCTGCTGGTCATCAGATGGCAATCGTCTGCTGCTGGCTTCGACACGAGGTATTCACCTTATCGACCTGGCAAGGAATCTTGTTTTGCCTGATATTCTCAGGGTTCCCAATGAAATAGGTGAAGTTATCTGGTCTGACGACAGCAGGTCTTTTGCTCTGCTCGAGGTTATCGGCCAGGCACGCAACCGTTACCAGTTCGATGATCTCGATTATCGTAAGACGGTGCTGCACCGCTACCGGATCAACGACGACAACAGCGTTACCGAAGATCATGCCCAGCGCGTCGAATCGCGAAATACCATCAAACTTGTCTCATTCTGGACAAACGACAGGGTTTTATACCTTGAAGGCAGGCTGATGAGCAGGCGTTTGAACACCCCATTCTGGGATCTTAGCAAGACTTTCAACGCTTATCTTACACCCTCGCCAGCCTCTGCCGTAACGAGAGACAAGCCGGTCAGCCCAGTTCAGGTTACTCCCCAGGCGTTACCCCTTCAATATCTCTATGTTTTCCGCAATCTTGACGGAAAATACAATAATATTTACGATGCCGGCTTTAACCACAGCAACCTGATTTACGTCGATTCATTCGTCAATGCCTGGTTTATCGGGCTTCGCAAACCTGAAGAAATTCGTCAGCTGGCAAACGTTTATAACACAAGGGTTTTTCCTTACCCGTTTGCCGAAAACAATATTTCGATTTTCAGCGATGTCAGTGCCCCGAGAATGGAGCTGCTGCTCAAATTTCTTCAAGATTACAACCTGCGGGCCATCGGCTTTAACGCTGACGTATCGCGCCTGTTCATGCTGGCCAATTTTTCAGGGCCGATGAATCTTTGGTCAGGCGAGTTGCTCAAGATCATCGAAGGGCTCAATAACCCCGGAAACTGACAACTTAGCCACCATCGTCACAATTGAACCGGCAACCATAACACCTGATATCTGCAGCAGAAGTAAATTCACGCGTTTATTCCATATGGGGTACAAACAGGAATTTTATCATCAACTGCTTAGATCCCCGTTTCCACGGGGATGACGTAAACAGGTTGCGTCCTGCGGAAGCGGGAATCAAGTCTAATTGCTGATACAAGGTGGTTTGGTGCGTTTGCCCTGAGGGGCAGGATTAAGACTTGCCTCTTTGAAAGTTTTTGCATATACTGGCGAGACCCTAAACACAACGGAGGGAAGGAATGAATAAATTTCGTTTTCTGCTGGTTGTCTTTTTACTGTTCGCTGCCTGCTCTGGAGCCAATGCAGTAACGGTTCTTTATGATGACACACATGGCCAGACCGCTGGCAACGCTGACTGGGTTCCGGCCGGAGCCTATTCGGAAATGGTTGACATGCTCAAGGCCAACGGCTTTCAGGTCGAAACCCTCAGCAAAGTTACCTCCGGGCGTGTTTTCACCGCTTCGCTTCTCAAGGGTTATGACGGGTTGATTCTGGCTGAACCGAACAACCCCTATAGCAAAGAAGAATGCGACCTGATCGTTGATTTCGTAAAAAATGGCGGCGGCCTGTTCATCGTTGGTGATCACGGCAATGCTGACCGCGATGGCGACGGCTGGGATGCCGTGAGAGCCCTCAACGAATTCTGCCCGAAATTCGGGTTCAAATTCAAGGGTAACACCGTTTATGAAGCGCCTGTATCAGGCCCGATCAATCAGAGCCACCCGGCAATGTTTGGCTTCAAATCCGTTGGAATCTGGGCTGGATCAACTTTCGACATCGTTGAAGCCGTTGATGCCAAGGCCGTAGGCCTTATTGACAGCCGCGTTGCCAAGACTCCCTATATGGTAGCTTCTGAATTTGGTGCCGGGCGCGTCTTCGCCATTGGCGACAGCTCTCCATTCGACGATGGCACCGGCAGCGGTGGCAAGAACAAGCTGCACGACAGCTATGATTCTTTTATGTTTTCACACCCCCAGATTGCCTATAATGCCATGACCTGGGTTACGGGTAACAACCCGGCAAAACGTATTCCATCACGCAAGGTGGCTTTTTATAACGAAGCCAGTGCCGACACAAGAGCCATCAACATTCTCATCGATGCGGCTCATGGCAATGCCTCATCAGACAAGATGGAAACCTTCGAGCGCCACATGGTCAAAAACGGCCTGAAAGTGTATTACACTCTCAACCTTATCAGGCCCGAGATGCTCAAGAATTTTGGCATTCTGATTCTTCCTGACCCCAGCCTGAAATATATCGACAGTGAAGCCACAGCAATTGCAGACTGGTTCATGGCTGGCGGCAACCTGGTCATGGGTGGCTCCTGGGATTCCTCAAGACTGCGCGGTACAGCAACCATGAATTTCATTCTTGGCAAACTTGGTGCAGTCATGCGCTTTAATGACGATCAGGTTCATGACCCGACCAATAAAACCAACAAACCATGGGGTGTTCTGGCTCATGTTCTCAAAAAAGGTCACCCGGTTAATGAAGGCGTAAAAACCGTCATTACCTGGGGCAGCTGCTCACTGATAGACAGAAACAACAAGCCTCTTACCGAAGAAGCCGGTGTTGAAATTCTGCTTACCGGTGACAACGATACCTTTAACAAAGATGGTGACCCCAAAAGCCCGGCTGTCATCTACCCACGCAATGTTCCGATTCCTCTGATGGGCATCGAAAAAATCGTTAAGGGTACACTCGTGTTGATCGGCTGCTGCAATTTTACTGATTATCAGTATCCCGACAGCGATATCAACATGGCCCAGCCCGGCCCACCCCCATTTGAACACGAAACTCCGAGAATCTACGATAATCTGATGAAAATGCTTGCCGGAAAATCAACAGCCGCGAGAAAACCACGCAGATAATCTCTTGAGCGGGCGCTGCCGAAAGGTTGCGCCCGCTCTTTATAATTTTAAATCATTTAGTCAGGATATGAGCAATGGCAAATAAACGCAACAAAGACTGGGGAGCATACCTGTATCTGATGCCGGTACTGGTAATACTGCTGGCTTTCCATGTGCTTCCCATTTTTTATTCGCTGGCGGTCAGCTTTTACGAATGGGATCTGATCGGTCAGCCCGAGTATGTTGGCACAGGCAACTATTCACGCCTGTTCGACGACCCGCTGTTTTACAAATCTCTCTGGAATACCATTTATTACGCTGCGGTCAGCGTCCCCCTGTCCATCTTCCTTTCGCTGATCATTGCCATGTTGCTTAATAACCCCATCTCTGCCATTGGCCTTTACAGGACTGTGTATTTTATTCCGGTAATTACGTCTATCAACGCCGTTGCCATCATCTGGAATTTTATTTATCACCCGGATTTCGGGCTGCTGAACAAGATTCTCGACATTTTCAGTATTGACCCGCGGGCATGGTTGCAAGACCCGACCTGGGCAATGCCGGCCATAATTTTCATGAGTGTCTGGAAAGGGCTTGGCTATAACGTCATCATCTTTCTTACCGGGCTGCAGAACATTCCACGTCACCTTTATGAAGCCGCCCGCATCGATGGTGCCAATCGTTGGCATCAGTTCAGGCACATCACCTGGCCATTGCTTTCGCCCACCACCTTCTTTATTTTCACCATTTCTACCATTGGTTCATTTCAGGTGTTCAGCCAGGTTTACATGATGACGCCACGCGGTGGGCCATTAAAGAGCACCATGGTTGTCGTCTATTACCTCTACCGCAAAGCTTTTGAACAGTTTGAATTCGGCTACGCCCTGGCGGCTGCATTCGTTCTGTTCATGATCATCTTTGCCTGCACTCTTTTCAACAAGTTGTATCTCGAAAAGAAAGTGCATTATTCATGATGAGGAAACGTTAAACCATGTTCAAATTCAAGCACCCTGAGTATATTCCAGTTCACACATTGCTGATAGTCGGTGGAATTTTCATGCTTTTCCCCTTCATCTGGATGATAGCCACTTCTTTTAAAAGTCAGGACGAAATTCTGACCACCAGCAAAAAAATTGTCCTGCTTCCCGACATTGCCAGACCCGGCTTTTTGAACGGCCCCGAAGAAGAGAAGCGCATCACCCGCAAAGAAGAAGAAGCTAAACTCTGGCAGGCTGAGCAGGCCAAGCCGGCAGAACAGCGCAATTCAAAGATCAGAGCGCCATTTCACTGGCTTGATAACTACATCTTCGCCCTGAAGGCACAGCCGTTCTACCGCTTCTTCCTTAACACCATTTTTGTGACGCTTACCGTCACCTCTGTTTCGCTGTTTTTTGCCTCACTATCGGCTTATGCATTTGCGTTTTTCAATTTTCCGTTTAAAAACGCGCTGTTCATGATGATGCTCGGCACCATGATGTTGCCACAGCAGGCATTGCTGATTCCGAACTACATCGTGCTTTCAAAAATCGGCTGGGTAAACTCATATCTGGCCCTGATCGTTCCGTGGCTGGCCTCGGCTTACTCGGTGTTTTTTCTCAGGCAGTTCTTTCTGCAGTTGCCCAAAGATTTATTTGAAGCGGCAACCATAGATGGCTGTTCGCGGTTTCAGTTTTACTACAAGGTGGTTTTGCCACTGAGTATTCCATCGATGGTAACTCTGGGTATATTCTCTTTTCTTGCCAACTGGAACAGCTTCGTCTGGCCCCTTATCGTTACCAATGACACCAATCTCAGAGTTATTCAGGTTGGTCTGAGCTACTTCTCATCAGAAGCAGGAACCAGATGGGGACCGCTGATGGCGGCTTCTACCATGACAATTCTGCCTCTGGTTATCGGCTATTTCCTGGCCCAGAAACAGTTCGTTGAATCTCAGGCCACCACCGGTATGAAGGAGTAAGCATGCGAAACTTTTTAATTGCAACACTGATCTGCTGGGTAGTTGTCGTCGGGCTGATAATTCAGCACGACAGAGAAACTTCCGGCCCGACTGAGACCGATAAAGCCGGCGGCAAAACCCAGATCGTTTTCTGGCATGCCATGGGCGGCCCCCTTGGCATCGTCATGGAAGACCTGGTAACCCGCTACAACAACAGTCAGGCAAACTACTACGTTAAAAGCGTCAACATGGGCAGCTATGACACCCTGGCCAAAAAAGTTCTGGCTTCGCTGGTCGCCAATGAAGCCCCTGACATTTCGCAGAACTACGAAACTCTCACCAAAAAGTTCATCAAGCACCACAAGATTGTCTGTCTTGACGACCTGATTGCCTCAGAACCAGAAGACATCAAAGCCGACATCGTGCCGGTTCTGCTCGAAAACAACACTTTCGATGGCAAACTGTATTCTTTTCCGTTCAACAAGAGCGTGCCGGTTCTTTATTACAACAAGAACATGTTTGCCAAGGTCGGCCTCGACCCTGCCCGTGGCCCCGAAAGTCTTGACGAGATGTTCGAATACTGCCGTAAGATCACAAAATACCACCAGGAAACCCCTGGCGAAGACAAGTCTGTTTATGGCTATGGCTGCAGCAAAGCGAATGTCTGGTCATTTCTCAACCGCATTCTCCAGCATGGCGGAAAAATCGTTTATGATGGCCCTGATGGCGTTATGAAGTCAGGATTTGCTGAACCGGCCGCCATCAAATCGCTCGAATTTCTGCAGAACATGTTGCGTGAAGGCGTTGCCCGCGAGGGTCAGGGTTTCGATCATCAGAACGACTTCATCGCCGGCAAGGTTGCCATGATCGAGAGCAGCATCGTCAGCAAGGTATTCATGGAAGCAGATATAAAGGATTTTGATTACGGCATAGCCCCCCTGCCCGGCTACAAAATCAAATCCGGCGAAGGTAACCTGCCAGAAACAAAAGAAGGCGAGATCAACCGCGGGGTAATTCTTTCGGGCAGCAACATCAACATCTTCAACAATGGCGATGAAAAGAAGGTGGCAGGTGCCTGGGACTTCGTAAAATGGTTTACCTCAACTGATATTGGCGCTGAATGGAGCGTCAGAACCACGTATCTGCCGGTTCGCAAGTCGTCAGTCAACAGTGACATCGTTAAAAAAGCTCTCGAACAGGACCCGAACCTTGAAGCTCCGTTCGTACAGCTTGACTATTGTGATTTTGAGCCGCGTCTCAGTGTCTGGTTCGAAATCAGAGACCTGATGGCCGATCATCTTGAAAGGGCGACCATTGACATGGGGCCGGCTGAGACTTATTGCACTCAAATGGCCAAAGATGTCGATGCGATCTTAAAACATGCTACCCGTTGAACGCAATCTCGATGCTGATAAAATCATTTCCCGCGTAAAGGCCGCCACAAGTATACTTGTAGTCGCACATCTGCGTCCTGACGGCGATGCCATCGGGTCGGTTTCCGGTCTGGTCAAGTCGCTGCAGAAAGCGGGCAAACAGGTTGAAGCCGGCTTTGTCGACGGGGTTCCAGAGCGATTCAGCTTTGTCTGGCCTGAAGTTAAGCTATGGCGTGAACCAGAGATAAAATCAGAACATGATCTGATTATGATTCTCGATTCTGGCGATGCTGACCGGACCGGCTTCACCTTCAGCCGCAATCCCGAAAAGACATGTATGATCAACATAGATCATCACGCCAGCAACACCATGTTTGGTGAGCTCAATTACGTTGATACCGGTGCGGCGGCGACCTGTGAGATTATCGCCGCCCTGCTCGAACGCGGCGGTTTTCCGCTGGATGCCGACGTGGCTTTGAGCCTGATGCTGGGTCTCATAACCGACTCTAGGTCTTTTCAGAACGAGGGTTTGCGTCATACCGCCCACCTGGCTGCAGCCAGTCTTTTGAAGACAGGTTTGAACACCACGCCAATTCTGAACACCCTGAACTCCGGAAAAAGCGAAGCCGACCTGCGGGTGCAGGGCTTCGGTCTCAGCAATTTCAAGCTCGAATGTAACCGACACCTGGCAACTCTGGTAATTAAACAGTCTGATCTCAAGGCTCTTGGAGCCAATATGGGCAGCGTCTTTGCCAGCGGCATCTTCAACCTGCTGTTGTCGATTAATGAAACCCTTGCGAGTGTGGTCATTTTTGAACGCGAAGACGGGGTGTCGTTTTGTGAGTTCAGAGCGCGAGGCGGCATCAACGTTAAAGAAGTCGCAGTAGCCATGGGCGGCGGCGGGCACGTGCCGGCTTCGGGCTGCAGCAGGGCAATTCCTGTTGATGAGCTTGCTGCCGAAGCTATTTCTCTGATGAAAAAGCAGGTAAATGCCTTTTTCAGCCATCAGGAGCAAGTGATCTGATGTTGAAAAAAGTCTTTTCAACCGCCATGATCAGCGTGCTGTTTGCAGCCGGGGCGGTTTTTTCTCAGCCGGCGATAGAACAGAGCCGCTCGCTGAAGCTTGAAATTTCAGGTGTCGGCGAAATCATTCTCGAAGAAAATGATGCTGAACAGCTCGAAACCACCAGGTTGCTTCTCCAGCGACCTGGCGGGGCCAGACAGGTAATCGATGCCTTTGACGGCCTGCTTCCGGCTAATCTTTTGAAGCATGACCTCGATGCTGATGGCAGCATCGAAATCATCGCGGTTCTGCGACACCCGGATGGCATCGATGTCATGCCCTTTATTTATACTGACCTTAATGCTTTCAAAAGGGTTTTTCCAGCGCCCGATCAGGAAGGCAATCCTCTGATATGTCGTGAAATCTTTGTTTCAAATCATGATGGGGCACCGGCGGTCTGTGCACGCAACCAGATTTCATTTCATGATTTTGGCCCGCCTGAACTCTACCGGCTCGAGCTTTTCAAGCTGCAAAAAGACCAGCTACTGAGCGTTCATCAAGGGTTCAGCGAAGGCGATCATTTTAATATTCTTATGAACAGGGGCGGTTATGCCATGCATAACGGCCAGTATCTTGAAGCTCTCGATCTTTACAACCTTGCAATTGCGTCATCCAGCGGTGAGATTACCACCAAAGCCTATATCGAAGCTCTTTTCAGTCTTGGTGAAGCAAGAAAGTATACCAAAGATTTTCAGGGTGCACTCGAGCTTTATCAGCGAATTGTGGTTGAATTCAGCGAGAACACCCACACTGATGCAGCCCAGCGCGAGATAGAACTTATTTCGAGTAATCTCGATAACCTCGATGCCCTTTCTTTCTATGTCGATGTGCTCAGCAATATCAACTGTGACCGCTGGGAAGCCGCTTTAGAGCTTCTACAAAACCACCCGGGGGCCAGGGCCGGCGGCAAACTTCAAGACCGGCTGCTCTTCACCGAGGGTGAGGTTTTGACGGC
This sequence comes from Candidatus Rifleibacteriota bacterium, assembly GCA_028691595.1. GTDB lineage: Bacteria > Muiribacteriota > Ozemobacteria > Ozemobacterales > Ozemobacteraceae > Rifleibacterium. The sequence continues at coordinate 6,625 of JAQUZA010000010.1, read as the reverse complement.
TCTCAATCGAGTTGAAGAAGCAATCAAAGTGTTTCAGGAATTAAAAGAGAGGTTTCCGGATAGTTCGATAATCGAGAATGTTGATGCGTTACTTGCTGACATGGAAGAAACGCCGGAAGAAACAGACGGATTATGAGCCCCGAAGCAAAGCCCGCTCCACAAAAGGGTAAAAAAGCCTGGAAGGCTGAGGAAGAGGTATTCCTAACCCCTATCCAAAAAATAATTATCGGGGCAGTGCTGTCGTTTTTTCCTTTTATCTTTGGCATTGTGCTGCCAATGTATACACGCGATTATTACGTTAAAAACCTGAAGATTCCGGCTGATTTTTTTCTCAATGCCCCGGAAGAAATTAACCTTGTCAGCACCGGTGAAGTTGGAGCCACCTACAAAGTAAAAATCCACGGGTATGAATTCAAAATTCCCGAACGCTTTACCCCTTCCAGAATCAATGATTATGGCGCGGAATTCAGAGCCGACCCACGCAAAGAGGCCAGGTATATCTACATTCTTGCCGAGCCAACTGCCCGAACGATTAATTTCACTTCTTCGGGCCTGGGTCGATGGTTCATGCCAACCCAGATGAGCAGATTTCTGCCAATGATTCTCAATGCAAGCTGGCACCCGATTCGACTGATGTTCAAGGCGCAGTTTTATGCCAGCGAGGGAATAACCTCGAGAATTTTCGCGGCACGCTGGGACGCTCACAACCGCGGCTACATTTTCCCTACCCCGGGGCAGAAAGGCTACCTTAATCGAGGTTTCCGCACCAATTATCCCGGCTACTTCGAATTTCTGATGGTCGACCCCGTTAAATCGCTTACTTTGCGCGAATGGGTCAATCTGGCCATGAAAATCAAACCACCCGATCAACACGAAATCCCACCAGATGCCGACGCAAGCAGCTCAATCAATCTTGAGGCTCTTATCAGGCTGTCCCATGTGATAGAACGTGAAAATGATGCACTCAGTGGCTCCCTCGGAGAATTTTTCAGAACAAGATCTCCTGAATGGCTTATTCCCGTCGCTATAGTCATGCAGAACCGCGAGTATTTTCCTGAGTTAATCGATCTTCACAAGCAGTATCTCAACCGGTTCAGACTCGATTCGCCCTATCGGAAAACCTGGAACGAAATTCTCGACAACGCGGTCAGCAAAACCGTTAAAGTCGACATCGACCCTCAATTAGGCCTCAAAGAGCTGAATGTCTATTGTAAAAACCTGACCAACCTTGAGATTGGTCAGGTCTGGATCAAATTCGTCGTCCTGCACCCATCTGGTGACAAAAGTTTTCTTGCACCATTGCTGCCATTTGGGCGTATTCTGCCGCAGGACGAAAAGCACCTGACCATCAAAACCCCTGATGATATCAGTCTTGCCGGCTGCACCGGCATTGACAGCCGTATTATCCAGATCGATTTTGTAAGATAGCTCAGAGCCCGGCCGGGTGGTATTCACCCAGCACTGCCGGGCTGGCCGCGCCGGTTGCCAGCTGAACGTTTGCCGGAATACCTCGCAAAAAGGCATAACCAAGAATTGCAAATGCCATGGCTTCGCGTGCCATAACCGGAACCCCGCATTTTTCTGTGGTAGAAACGTCACAACGACCGAGAAGTTTTGCTGACAAACGCTTCATCAGCTCAGAGTTTCGGGCTCCCCCCCCGGCAACAAGCACCTCTGCAGGAAACCTGATCATGCCTTCAAGCCTGAGAATTGCATCTGCAATCGAATCAACGGTTATATCGAGAAGGGTCGACATGATCTCGGCGGGTGCAGCGTCTGCCGCAGATTCGATCAGACCGGCCAGACGCGTTTGATTAAAATATTCGCGCCCGGTAGATTTAGGCGGCGGCAGCTTAAAATACTGGTCAGCCAAAAACTCGTCAAGCTGCTGTTTCAGCGAGGAGCCCGATGCCGCAAGACAACCATCAGCATCGAATCTGCCAAGGCCGCTGGATTGCATAAATGCATCCATCAGCACGTTTCCCGGCCCGGTATCGAAAGCACAAGCGACTGCCGGCATTTTCCCGGCAACACTGATTGCCGTCAGATTTGCCATACCGCCAATATTCACCACCACCCGATCACGCGCAGTTTCGCGCCCAAAAAGATAAAGATCGGCAAATGGCACCAGCGGGGCACCCTGCCCTCCCGCCGCCATATCTGCAGCTCTGAAATTACAGATAACCGGAACCCGGCAGCGATGTGCGAGCAGCGCACCGTTCATAAGCTGCAACGTGCCCGTGAGAGCTATTTCATCCCAGACTACCGGGGTCGGCTGATGCCAGACCGTCTGCCCGTGAACAGCAATCAAATCAGGCAGACAGGGCTCATTCTCAAAGAATTTTTTACACGCCAGGGCATGCAGTTCGGCCACATAAGAGGCTCCAAGAGTTATAGCAGCAGCATCTGCACCGCGCATCAAGCCCTGAATTCTTGAAAACTGCGCATCAGAATAGTCAAAATTTTTCAACCAGAGTAATCTGCTGCTGCCATCGGGCTTGAATTCCACCAGACAGCCATCAATTCCGTCTCCACTGGTGCCACTCATCATCCCAAGAATATTAACAGGCCGTTCTCTGGTGAATTTTTCAAACATTTTTCTCGAAGCCCCTCCATCAACAAAATTGCACCGGCAATCCTACCACACAAAAAAATTAGTTGCCCCGTGTTTTAGCCCCCCGGCCTGCTGATTCAAAACCAAAATATAAATCTGCGTTTATCGGTGTTCATCTGAGTTCATCCGTGGGCCTCCCCCCGGCCTGCTGATTAGGCAACAATTTAATCCGTGGGTCCGTTTTGCATATCCGTGGCCCGGTATGTTATCCTGAACCATACTAAATCAGGAGGCACTTGATAAAGTGGCTGAAACCAGACAAATGATAGAAAAACAATCAAACACTGAGCGCATGAAATCACTTGAAACTGCTATTTCCAGTATCGAAAAGCAGTTCGGAAAAGGCGCAGTCATGCGACTCGGCAGCTCGAGACACCTGCAGGTCGATTCGATTCCGACCGGGTCTCTGTCGCTCGACTATGCTCTTGGCGTTGGCGGCATGCCCCGTGGCCGTATCATCGAAATCTATGGTCCTGAATCATCAGGCAAGACAACCATTGCCCTTCATTCTGTCGCCCAGGCACAGAAGGCTGGTGGTACTGCAGCTTTTGTCGATGTTGAGCATGCCCTCGATCCTTCCTATGCCCGCAAACTCGGCGTAGACACCGAAAATCTGCTTATTGCCCAGCCCAGCAGTGGTGAAGAAGCTCTTGAAATCACCGAAATGCTTGTTAGAAGCAACGCCATCGACATCATTATTCTCGACTCAGTTGCTGCGCTGACCAGCAAAGCCGAAATCGACGGTGACATGGGTGATGCAACTGTTGGCATGCAGGCCCGTCTTATGTCTCAGGCCATGCGCAAACTGACTCCGGTTGTCAGCAAATCAAAGTGTGTCTGCATTTTTATCAACCAGATCCGCGAAAAGATTGGTGTGATGTTCGGCAACCCCGAAACCACCCCTGGTGGTCGCGCCCTCAAGTTCTTCTCGTCGGTGCGCCTTGATATTCGTCGCAAAGACCAGATCAAGGAAGGCGACGAGCCAATCGGTTACGTCACCGAAGTCAAGGTGGTCAAAAACAAGGTTGCTCCGCCTTTCAAGAAAGCCAGATTCGATATGATGTTCGGCTCAGGCATTTCAACCGAGGGTGAAGTTCTTGAAATCGCTGAAAATGCCAACATAGTCAACAAATCAGGGGCCTGGTATTCTTACGGTGATATACGAATCGGCCAGGGCCGCGAAAACGCCAAGATCTTCATGCGTGAAAACCCCGATGTTTTCGCAGAGATCGTTCTTAAAGTCAAAAAATCTCTCGGCATGATCACTGACTCTCCTGCTGAAGCCAAAGCTTCACCCGCCGAAGACAAAAAAAAGACCGCAACCAAAAAGTAATCTGTAATCACAAAACCTCGGCAGCCGCGCAGATTCAACACTCTGCCGTTGCCGGGGTTTTTTCTGAAAGCCTCGATTGATCTTCAGTGAAAAAGAACCGACCGAACCTTCTTAATCTGCTGCTGGTTGCCGGCCTGCTGGTGGTGCTTCCGGCGGTTTTTTCGTTGCTGCTGATCGTGCATGTTTTTGACAGCCAGCTGCTGCTCGCCGAAAAGACTGCTGAAGCACAAATCGAGACCCAGGCCCGCGATTTTCTCGCCAACCTCGATGCAGAGAGTCTTTTTTTGCCGGGGTTAAGGCAACTTGGCCGCCAGCTTCAGGTGCTCACCGCCAAATCGGCTTCAGGCAGCCACCACATTGATTCAGACGTTAATCGATTGCTGACTGAAACCGCTGAAGCAGCCTTCGCAGAGATGAAGCAACGGTTTGACCTTTATCTTTTTGACGACCGCGGCACGCTTATCAACAGTGAGTTGAGCCCCAAAGGCAATGAACCGGCTGTTCAATACATCTGGAACTGCATTGCCGGTGCCGAGATCAACAATGACTACACCGGTCGCAAAGCTGATGTTTCGCAGATGTTCGGGCGAAGCTTCAGCATCAGTCGGGTATCACGCAGTAATGATCTGTGCTTTCCGACTTTTAATTATGGCCGGCACGGGCTCTTTTATCATTATCATAAAGAGGGCAGCAAAAACGGTTTCATTGCATTCACCGAGCTTTCGCAAGATTTTGCCGGCATTATCACCCGCAATCTCAAACATGCAGGTTCACAGAGCAGCGCGTTAATTTTGCGAAATTCTGAGGGTGAGATTCTTCACAGCCCCGGTTTTGTGTTGCAGCCCGAAAAAACCTGCAGTTTTGCCGACCAATCGGCCGGGCGGCCTTTTTTAAGTGACGATCATCTCTGGAAGCAGTTTTCGGTAAGAGGTCTGGATCTTCTATTCGGTTACCATTTTTCTCCGGGCAGTTTCAGAGCCTTCAAGTTCTTTGTTATAGGCATTATTACGTTACTGAGTCTTTATGGGCTGATTTACTTTTATCGAATTTTTGCCGGCGGCGAATCCGGGTGGCTATCGATACGCTACAAGCTGGTTGGAATCTTTCTTTTTGCGGTTTATCTGCCGATTCTCGGCCTGTTCATGCTGGGTTACAATGGTCTTCGCGACCACCGCACCGTTCTTGAAAACGAGGCCGGCAAAGGTATTCTTGATGTATTGATGGAAATAGACTCGGGTTTTGCTGCTAAAGAGAGGGAAATTTTTGCAACTTTTGAAAGGTTTCACAAAGACCGAAGCTGGCACCAGAAGTTATCGGGCAGCTGGAAGGAAAGGGATGCTGCCATACGAAAGAGCACCGGGGTGCATTTGAATGGCGAGAATTTTTTCAACTGGCTCGAAATTCGTGATATCGGGCAGAATCAGCTCTATTCGACATCAACCGGTGAAGCCAACGACCGCATAAAGGCCATGGGTCGAAGCATGTCACTGATCTGCCTCGAAAAGGTCATACCTGAGCGGCTGCAGCAGGCCGGCATCAAATTGAAACAATCTGACCTGGTTCTGGTGAACCTTCTTGACAACCCGGTATTAGGCTTTTCTCATCTTTTTGAGCAGCCCGGCAAAATGGTTGCCATGGAATTCGAGGGTTCAGACGTTTACTGGTACTGGAACTATTACGCCGATGACACAACGCCGGTGGCTTTTATTGGCGGCAACAGCCGGGTTCAGTTCAATGCCCTCGACTATCTCGAAAAAAAACTCAGAAGTCGTTTCAATCTTGGCAACATCTCTCTCAGGCTCTTCGCTCATCAACCGACGAGCCAGGTATGGCTGCCTTCAGGCATCGGCGAAGAAAAGAAGCTGAACAATCTTTTCAAGCTGTCGAGCCTGAACGACAAGATTGAAACCTCGGTGCTGGATTTCGCCGGGCAGAGGTTTATTGCCGCATGCATGCCCGGCATCAAGCTTAAGGACTTCTTTATTGCCTGCCTTTACCCGGTGGCCGAAATAGATGCCCAGATTGCCCGGATGTGGTCTCAGATCAATATCGGGGTAGTTTTTATTTTAATCATAGCCATTTTAACAGGCATGCTGCTCTCTAAGGCTTTTTTGAAACCGGTATCAGAACTTAGTCTTGGGTTAAAAGCTCTTAGAAAGCGCGACACTGATTTCAGGGTAAAAATAAGCAATCATGACGAACTCGGTGAACTCGGCAGAACTTTCAACCAGATGATGGCTGAAGTTAAAGAGATGCTCGTTGCCGGCGCAGTCCAGCAATGTCTGATTCCGGCTGCCGGCCCCCCCATACCCGGTTTTGAGAGTCTGATTTATAACCGTATGGCCGCTGACGTTGGCGGCGACTACGCCGACATGTTCGCTCTGCCCGAAAACCGTTTTTTAATTGTCATTGGCGATGTAACCGGGCATGGAGTCAGTTCATCAATTTTGACCGCCATGATCAAAGCTTCGGTTTTCAGGTTTGCGGGCCGCGACAGCGACCTGCCCACCATGCTCAAAAATCTCAGTATCATGATCTTTGAACTGCTGAAACGCCGCAAACTGATGACCTTCTGCGCCACTGTTTTAGACAGCAGTTCAGGCAACTTTGCCGTCGCCAATGCCGGGCATCCTTTTCCGGTTATCTGCACTGAAGACGGCCGGATCAGGGAAATTGAA
>JAQUZA010000338.1 GCA_028691595.1 Candidatus Rifleibacteriota bacterium | reverse complement strand
GGCCTGCAGCTCAACCGCGAATCACTCGGCTACCCTGAACAGGTCATGGAAAAGCTTGCCCGCGAAATGATCGCCAAAGTGGGCATGAAGGGGCATGAAGACAAATACCCCTATCAACTCTCTGGCGGTCAACAGCAGCGAGTTGCCATTGCCCGGACACTCGTTCTAAAACCACGCATTATTTTAATGGATGAACCTTTTTCTGCCCTTGACGAACCAACGCGCATCGAAATGCAGCAACTGATAACCAGTCTCTGGCATGAAGTTGAAGCAACGGTTTTCATAGTCACCCATTCACTGGCTGAAGCGGTTTTTCTCAGTGACCGTATCTTCATGTTTCAGGCCAATCCCGGGCGGCTCACCAGTCAGATAGCCATTACCCGCGAAATGATTGGCAAATATGAGGGAATGAGCCCGCTCGAAGTTCAGGAAAGCCCTAAGTTCAACCATTTCCTGAAAGAAATTACTGACGAATTTTTGAGAATTGGCGGTTCAGATTAATGGCACCACAACGCAGGCCCGGCTACTCAGACTACCTTGGCGAGGCTTTCAATGCCGGCCTTGTCATCAAGGGAATGGGCGAAATACCCGTTAACAAACTATTCATTCTGGGCTCGTTCATTTTGGGGTTCAGCAACCCCGGCTTCTGGTTTCTCGGAATGGCTCTTGAATTTGTTTATCTATGGTTTCTCTCTTCGAATCCACGCTTTCAGAAATACGTGCAAGGGAAACAGCTCGCCCAGGTTCAGCAGTCTAGATCAAGCAAGATGAACGAGCTGATTGCCAGCCTGAACCCCGAAAACCATTCACGACTCAAGCGTCTGAATGCAAGTCTGGCCGAAATCAACAAACTCATGAACTGGAACACCGATGATGGTTCAGGCTTTTTGAATCAAAGTCGCCAGCAAACACTCAATCAGCTGCCTTCGATCTTTTTGAAACTGTTGAAAACGAAGCAGCTCATTGAAGAGAGCCTGCATCGAACTAAAGCGAATGAAATCAACAGCGAGATTCGCAAGCTTGAACAGCAGATGAAGGGTGAGGTCAGCCCGGCGCTTGCCAAATCTCTTCAAGGCAACATGGAAATTCATAAGCGCAGGCTTGAAAACCTGAGCGTTGCCAAAGAAAATGAAATGCTCGTAGAAATGGAACTTCAGCGTATAGAAAGCCAGTTGCAGCTTGTCAGAGAAGAAATCGCTCTCGACAGCAGCCCCGAAGGTTTCAGTGCCAATATCGACAAGATCAACAACACTCTTGGCGAAACCCAGGACTGGATCAACACGCATTCGGATTTTCTGCGCAAATTGAGTGGGCCTTCAATTGAAAGCCCCGAGTTTGAAGTAGATACAGAGCCGGTAATTCCACCAAACCGCGAAACAGAATAAAGGAAATCAACCATGGCAAGCTACCCCCAATGGGCCAGAGAAATGGCCGAAATCTTTAAGAGTGGCTCAATCAGTCAATTTCTTCTCTACGGAAACATCGACGACTGGGTTACCTATGCTGCCGAAGACAGCCAGCAGCTCCAATGCCTGTCATTGAAAGATTTTCTGACCCGGGTTATGTTTGCCCCCTTCGAAGTTGTGCTGACCTATGATCGCGGGCATGGGATCCGTGCCAGCAAAGGTGGGGAGCTGTTTTTTAACTTCCTTAAAGCTTACGACAGCTTTCACCGGACTGGTTTCGCAACGGCAGGAGATGGAGATATTTCCGCAGATGCAGGAGCATCTGTTCCCAAAGATCCTAAAAAAGCGCTGGCTCTGATTGACCGCTTTATAAGGCATGGTCTGGTGCGTATGACCGCTGATAAAAGTGGCAAACCGGTCGCCAACCCGATGCGCGTTGCCGTTATCGTTGAGTATGCCCAATATCTGTTGCCGAGGGCTGAGATTGCCTATACAAGCTCCGAGTCGGTCGAAACACTGATCAGGGTTCTTGACTGGGCTTCAGACCCCACTATCAACAATGCTTATGTCAGCACCTGTCTGATAGCGGAAAATCTTAACGACGTTAACCGCCAGCTCGTCGAGAACCCACGCTCGGCCAAAATTCAGATAAGTCTGCCTGATTCTGAAAGTGTCTTGAACTTCGTTCAGGCTGCAACCAGTTCTATTGCTGATTTTTCGACAATATGTGACGTTGATCGTGCTTCGCTCGCCCAGAAACTTGAAGGGCTTTCGTGTGTCGACGTTCAGAACCTCATTGAGCGTGCCATTAAGAATCAACGCCGCATCAGCATGGAATACCTGCGTGAAGTCAAAAAAGAAATGATTGAAAAATCGGCCGGAGGACGTATTGTCTTTGTTGAATCCACCCGCAATCTCGATGACGTTGCCGGTCATACCGAGGCCAAAGGCTGGTTGCGCCAGGATGCCTCTCTGATGAAACGCGGCAAAATTAAAGCACTGCCGATGGGTTATCTGATAACCGGTCGTATAGGCACCGGCAAAACCTACCTTGTCGAATGCTTTGCCGGAGAAGCCGGAGTGCCTTGCGTTGAGCTCAAAAACTTCCGCGATAAATGGGTTGGGGCGACCGAAGGTAATCTTGAAGCAATTTTTAAAATTCTGCATGCCATGGGTCAGGTAATTGTCTTCATCGATGAAGCTGACCAGGTTGCCGGAAAACGTGACGGCAACTCAGGCGATTCAGGGGTTTCAGGGCGAATTTATGCCATGCTTGCCAGAGAAATGGCCGACACCCGCAATCGTGGCCGTATTTTCTGGATTTTTGCGACCTCACGCCCTGACCTGCTTGAAGTAGATTTAAAGCGCGTCGGCCGCCTCGACGTGCACATGCCCCTTTTTGCTCCACAAACTCTTGAAGACAAAAAAGCCCTTTTTAAAGCTCTGGCCCGCAAAAACAAGGTTAAACTCGAAGAAAGTGATATTCCCGACTTCCCTGATGAACTCGATATCGGCGGCAATGAGATGGAAGGCATTCTGATCATGGCTTCGCGCATGTTCGAACTTCAGGAAGAAGACGCACCCGACCGCCTGCCTGTGGGGCACTTTATCAAGGACGCACTTAAATCATATCGGCCAATGGCCCACTCTGCCAGACTTGAATATATGGACCTCGCTGCGGTTACTGAATGCACCGATCAGCGATTTCTTCCCGGGAAATTTGCCAAACTGGATATGGATTCGGTCAAAACCAGAATGGACGAGCTCAAAATGGAAATGAGTGACTGATTGCCGGGGTTTCAGGCCACAAACTCTCTGTGAACACACAGGTATTTGGTCAGGCGCAAAATAGTGCCTGACCCGGGTGTTGAAGAGAGTTCATAACTGTCAGAAAGCATGCTGATCAACCCGAGGCCGCGACCTCGCGTCGAGTTCAGACTGCGAAGATTCTTGGGAATTGGCACGCATGACAGATCGAACCCGCAGCCTGTGTCTTTAACAGAGACTTCGAGCCGATCGTGAAAGATCAGAAACGCTATCTCAAGTTCAGAACCGCCCTTGGCTCCACCACCGTGTTCAACCGCATTAGCGTAGGCTTCATCGACAATCATGGCCAGCTCAAAGACCTGATCTTCATCGAAGCCCATACGCCGGGCGATAACTTCAGTGTTGTCTCTGATCACTCTCATGTAGCAGGGTTTCTTAAATCTAAAAAAAACCTGCTCCGGGTATTTTTTTCGCTTCATTTTTTATTCCTGCCTTAAGCATAATCCTTTCTGATTTTTTTGCAAGAGCCTTTTGAAAGCCCGCTATTTCAGCGGCTGAACCAAAATCCAGAATCTTTACCGCATTGATTAACATAATGAACGACCTGTTTCAGCCAACCTGCAAAAAAATTATTCAAAATCCGTGCAGTAAAATTACATGTTTTGCATTCCAGGCGCGGTTTGTGGTACAAAGCAGACATGAGACGAAAAATCGTTTTTATGACAATATTTGGCCTGACAATTTCCTGCAGCGTCTTTTCCCAGCAGAAGTTCCCCTCCTGGATGGACGAGGTCAACTTAAAAGAAAATTCTCAGGGCTTCAATGAGCCATCTGCGCCAATAGACCCCTCAACGGGCCAGCCTGCCCCAACATCACGCCCGGCCGGCTCTGCTTTTGGCAAACCTGTGTTGCCTGATTTCGCTAAAATGCGCGAAAAGGCAGTTAAAGCCGAACTCGAAAAGCGCCTGGCCGCTGACGGCGAACTCGAGAACTCTTACTCTGCCTCGATCAGCAATCTCGATCAGCTCAAAGAAAATAAAACCAGGCTCGAAAGCCTTCTTGCCGCAAACCCTTCTGAGAATGAGCGCCAGATGCTCTTATCTGGCCTCGGCGACCTGAGCCAGAAACTGGCCCTGAGCCAGGAATTCATTAAACTTCTGGGCGGCAGCAGTGATGGAGCCAATCAGAGAACCCCGGTCGCAAGCCTCACCCAGCCACAGTTCAACAGGGCGATTGAATTGCAGAAACTGCTG
>JAQUZA010000337.1 GCA_028691595.1 Candidatus Rifleibacteriota bacterium | reverse complement strand
TCTTCTGGCCACGGTCGAAGACAACGAAATCGTGAATCAGCTCGATCAGGCGCTCTTTATTCAGCATCTGCACAATGTTCAAGTCGAGCTGATAATCATAGCTGGCGGCCTGGTCGCCCGTTTCCTTCCATTTCAGGAAATATTTTTCTCTGGTATCTATCGCGGCGTATGCGAGGCCTTCGACATTGTTGCCGGCCATTACCAGCTGAATGGTGCTGAAGAACGGCTTGATAAAAATATGTTTCTGGTTGTCGTTGTTCTGCCTGATGCCCTCAGAAATTGAAACCGTGCTGCGCTTCAGTTCAAGCACTCCAAGAGCGATACCGTTCACGTAAAGCACGAGGTCGGGTCGTTTTTTATGGAAACCTTTGATCGTGACTTCTTCTGCAATGGCAAAATCGTTTTCGAGCGGGTTTTGCCAGTCGATCAGCCAGACGGTTTCTTTGTTCTGGCCGGTTTCCGGCTGCACATTCACGCCATAGCGCAGCATTGTGTAGACTTCTTTATTGACATCATAAAGCGATTTGCTCTGATCACCGGCGACTTTGCTGAACTCATATAGTGCCTTGCCAATCAGGTTCTGGTTGTAGCCTTTCAGGGTAAGGAAACCGCGCAGGATTTTTTCTTCAATATTGCTGTTGTTCTCGCGATCTTCCCAGTTGCCGAGGTAGCGGTAGCCCAGTTCCTTCGTGAACAGCGCAATAACACGTTTTTGCGTGGCCCGCTCTTTCTGGCCGATTTCGCTCATGACTTTTTATCCTTCGCTTTAAGTGACCGTTTTAATGCTTTCCCCTTTTTGCTCAGCCGGTATGCCTGTTTTGGATGCTTAGGGTTCTCAGGAAAAATCATTTCAACAATACCGGCATCTAATGCTGGTAATAAATAATTATCACGAAAATTTTCATGATGTCTTAATCCAAGGATTTCCTGTATCTCTGTACGTTTCATTTCACCCTTCAGAATCAGCACCAATCGCCGGACTTCCTCTGGAACTTGTCCGGTAGCTTGTCCGGTAGCTTGTCCGGTAGCTTGTCCGGTAGCTTGTCCGGTAGCTTGTCCGGTAGCTTGTTCGGTAGCTTGATCGGTAGCTTGGTCGGTAGCTTGCACGGTAACCTTATCGGTAACTGGCCGCCAGATAATAGTCCGGAAAATTTCTTCCTGAATAAATTCTGGTGGGTTCAAGTTTGCTTCGCGGCAAAGTTTGATAATATCTCTGGTGCCGGTTCCCATTCTTTCGATGAAGCCCGCCAGATACATGGGTTCGGCCAGCAGCGGGTTATGCGGAATCGAAGGGTGAGGCAGGCGCAGCTTTTCGGTGGTAAGGCCGAACGGCAGGTTTCCGGGGTTCCAGATTTCGAGGCGGTCTTTGAACAGCATCACCTGCACGCTGGCGTTGCTGGTATAGTCACGATGAACAACAGCATTTACAATAGCTTCAATAACAGCAGCGCGCGGCAGCTCATAACTTATGGGCGCCTGAGTGCTGGCATTGCGCAGGCCAACCGAGAGGTCAATTTTTGACAGCACAAAATCAACCGCCTGGTTGACCATCTGAAAAACATCGCCTTTGTAGACCTGGTAGGATGGGATCGGCTTAACCACGTCAGTGCCGTGAAAGTGGGCGCATTTAACCTCAGAGCAGATAAAAAACCGCTGCGGGGCTTTGCCGAACAGCAGAATCGCGGCATTGGCGATCTGGCCATCAACGATCAGGTTGAGGTGGGTCAGTATCTCTTTCGCTTTTGCAGCTGCGGAAATCGGAAAATTTCTGGTGCGTCTGGCGATTTGAACGAATTTCGTTATCTTTTCGGCGTCAAGATCGTCGATAGTTGCTTTGCGGTTGAGAGTCGCGTCAAATGGGGCGGTGCGTATAAACTCCTTTTCTTCGAGATACCTGATCAGTGAGGCGTAAAGAGAAGCTTTTAATTCCGAAGTTGACGCAAACCGCTTTCTCACAATTGTCTGTTCGGCTTTTTTAATCAGCGCCGCTTCTTTGGGGTGCCGCTCAGACGCTTTATGACTGCTGATAAACACCAATCTGGTTCTGTGGTGCAGGGCAGCGTGGTCAAATTCTCTTTCGGTTGGTGAAACGCCCTCTGCATCTTCGTAGCCATATTCTTTACCGAAAATACCCAGGTAAATATCGCAGCTCTCAACTTCGTTGATGTAGAGCTTCGCCGCCGATTTGCCAGAAGCCGGCACCCGCTCAAAAATAAAAGGCTCAAAAAACCGCCCCAGCAGCGGGTCAGATTGCAGGTAGTCAAACACCATCTGCCGCTCCGCGGCAAACTCCGTTTGCACACTGCTTATGAATACTCTGATTCTGTTCATGATTTCAATTCTATCTTAGTAGTCTTGATTGAGTGTTTTCAAGCCGACTTTTTCTCAAATTTGATTTTTGCAAGCTCCTGATTTGCTTGTTCTATCTTGGAGTGAAACTCATTGAAAATACTAATAAGAATTTCCGCAATTGATTCAGCAGCAGAATCATCTGCAGCAAACTTCAGCAACGTATTCTTTTCCAAAGGCTTATATTCAGTTACCTTTAATGCAGGCCACCAACATTTGTTTTCGGTCGTCGACCACTTTCGAGCCTCTAACGCCTTGACAGTCTCTGTAAGAGACTGAGGGTAAGCTGCCTTTCCCTCCCATTTGCTATTAAAACCAATACCGATAAAAATCTCATCGGCTTCAAACTGAACTTTAAAATAAAGCCTGTAAAAATCGATTTCTTCTAAAGACTTTTGACACACCTTAACCCCACAAAGATTTTTTAATTCCCTTAACTCTATTTCAACCAAAGGCTCAATTTCCCAGCCTGGTTTCGCACAAACGGTATCCTTCAGCTCACTCGCCACTTTCTTCCAGAATCGTAAAAGAATTTCCTCCTTGACCATGGGTACAAGCTCGTAAATATCTAGTGCTAATCGAAGGCAGTCTGGATGTGACAAATATTGAACCGCAGCTTCTTCAAAATTGTTTGTTTCACGAATGCTCATAATGCTCCTTAAAATTTCCTTACGATTGCGATATATTGCTTCAAGGCTTCAACAACCGAAACTGCGCCGACAAATGGAATTAATTCTGTCAGCCAAGAGAAAATATCTTCTCTATATGACAGTTTCGTGTAATTAGCGTCGTAGGCCGTATTAGATCCAAGTCCATAGGGGGTGAGATAACATAATGTCTGGTAAATAAAATTGCGGTTACGCAGATTCAGCCAGTCTCCATATCTCTTTAACTGATCTTTCTGCTCCAGTGCGAAGATTTTGTTTTCAATAACTATTATTATTTTTTGATTTATTGATGAAATAACTAAGTCTAGTCGCCCAAAGGCAGTAACTTTTTCTTTTTCGATCAACCAGTTCTGTGGATTTCCGAAAGACAGTTGTTCAAAGTTTAATTCTTTTTGCGAAAAACTTTGCTTAGCAAACAGCATCTTCAAAAAACCTTCTAGAAACAAACTGCCTTGCCCATGAGTGCCCCTGGGATCCAAAAGGTCGGCCAAAATTGCCGAATGGGTATAAACCTCACTTCTTTCAACCTGAAGCAATTTAAATAAATTGAATCGAGTTGCCAAGCTCTTGTCAACTTGCATTGCCATATTCGACATGACTTCCAAACCGGAACTCAGCACGCAGAAATCCCTTTTAAACGCTTGAAAGCGCAACTGGTAATGTTCTTTTGTAAATGCGTCATATCGTTCAATAAATGACTTCAGGTCTTCTAATTTTTTGTCCGTTTCGATCATAATACTCTCACTTTGCCGGTCAGGAGGGTTTGCATCATGCCCTGTTTGATTTGTTTGTATTTGGCGAGTCTGGCTTCCAGAGCATCCAATTCTACATCCATGTCGGAAAGTATTTGAGCGATGCGGTTTTGTTCTTCAACGCACGGAAAAGGCAGCTCTATTGATTTTATAATTCGCCCACTTAGGTTGGCCTGCCCGCCTTGAGTAAAAGTATTTACCAGCCAAGATTTAATGCTTGAAAGTTTATAAAACAGATACAATTTGTTGGCGCTGGTTGGAATTATCGCAAGCACTGCTTGATTTATTGCTGCGTCAATATACGAAATAGCAGTTACACCTGCTGTTGCGCCATATAATGCAAGCAGTAAAGTGTCTTTTTTGATCATTCTTGCAGCTGAATTGTTTAACCCTTCTTCAGTGATTCTGTTTTCAACATCATAAATTTTCCCTTTGTTTAAGTCGCTTGAGGTGATCCAAGCTATATTCCCGCCGTAATATGAAGGAACAGAGGTCGAAGGGGTCCCCCCTGAAAAGAACTCTGCAATTTCTCCAAACTTTTTTGTTTGCCAGCCTGGTTTTGGCTTCAGGAGTTGCTGCATGGCGCCCTGTTTGATCAGGCGTTTTTTGGCTATGAGCTTTTCGAGCTGGGTGATGAGGGCGTCGGCATCGTTTAAGGC
>JAQUZA010000336.1 GCA_028691595.1 Candidatus Rifleibacteriota bacterium | reverse complement strand
GTGAAGACATTGAGGTCAAAATTGTAAAGAAGGGTAAGGAGCCTTGTCAGGGCGTTGGTTTTCTGTCAGATGGCACCATGGTCGTTGTCGAAGATGGCGGCGATCGCGTTGGCGATACTGTGATGACAACTGTCAGCAATATTCTGCAGACCGGTGCCGGGCGGATGGTATTCTGCCGTATTGGTGACAAAAAGTAAGGGCTCTTTTAGTGGAGGAGTAAGTATGGGTATTCGGGTTAAAGAAATTATGGACAAAAACCCGGTCATAGTGGATCACCGGCAGACGGTTTTTGGTCTGCGCGAAATCGTCATTCTCAGGCAGCCAGAGTGTATTCTGGTCACAGACGACGAAAAAAAACTGGTTGGGATATTGACTCCATCGCATCTTGCGATGATTGCCGATGTCGATATTGAAGAAAAAGTCATTTCGGTTATGGAACGCAAGTTCAGACGCATCAACGCCAACATGTCGGTGCGTGAAGCAGCGGCGATGCTTTCGGCCAGCGAGCTTGAAGCACTGCCGGTTGTAGACAACAACGATGATCTGGTGGGTGTCGTAACTTACAAAGACATTGTTAAAGACCTGGTCGAAGATCGCGAAGACCAGATGTTGACCCCCGAGAGCGCGGTCATCTACCTGGCCATGACCAAAGACCCGGAGCAGGAAGAGTACTGGCTGCAGAAGGTTAACAACAAGGGTTACCGCGCTGCTATCACTCAGGTCGGTGCCACAGCTGAAAAGTTGCCGATCAAGCTGCGAGAAGCCACTATTGTTGCGGCCATTGCCAGGTCAGTAATCAAAGAAGATTCACGCGAGAAATTCTCGGTCAGCAACGCTGTTAGAGATATTTTCAGTCAATGCTACACAATCAACCCCGGTCTTGGCGGTGGCTTCAAGGTCGCCATCGTCAGAGGCGAGGGAAGAATCGCGGTTGCCGCTTTTGGCCGGTGTGGTCATGCTCTATCGAACGGCAACGAGCAAATTTTTATGGGGAGTAACATCATTTAATCATGTCACAGCAGGTTCGCGTTCGCTTTGCACCATCTCCAACCGGTTATCTTCACGTCGGCGGTGCCCGCACCGCTCTTTTCAACTGGCTTTATGCAAAAAAGACAGGTGGCAAATTCATTTTGCGCGTAGAAGACACTGACGTTGAGCGTTCAACCCAGGAATCGGTAGATGGTCTGCTGCGCGACATGAAGTGGCTCGGCCTGACCTGGGATGAAGGCCCTGAAGTCGGTGGCCCACACGGCCCATACTTTCAGTCACAGCGACTGCATATTTATCAGGAATACGCCCGCCGTCTGGTCGCCAACGGTGCAGCCTACCCCTGCTTCTGTTCAGAAGCCGATCTTGAAGCCAAACGCCAGAAAGCCGAAGAAGAACATCGTTCGGTGCATTACGATGGCACCTGCCGTCACCTTGCCAAAGAAGAAGTCGAACGGCGTATTGCCGCCGGCGAACCGCATGTAATCAGGGTTAAAGTCCCAGAAAAAGATTATGTGCTTGAAGACCTGGTTCGTGGCCGCGTTGAATGGAAGGCTGAGACCCTTGGCGATTTCATTATTCTGCGGTCGAGCGGCATGCCTGTTTACAATTTCTGCGTCGTCGCTGATGATGCCGATATGCAGATAACTCATGTGGTCAGAGCCGAAGAGCACCTGACCAATACCCATCGTCAGCTTATTCTTTATGAAGCACTGGGCATCAAGCCACCTATTTTCGGCCATGCTTCGCTGATTCTCGGCGAAGACAAATCGAAGCTTTCGAAGCGCCACGGCGCGACTGCTGTCGGCCAGTATGCCGAAGACGGTTTTTTGCGCGAAGCACTGATCAACTTTCTGGCACTGTTGGGCTGGAACGAAGGAAATGACCGCGAAATATACAGCGTTGATGAGCTTATTGAATGTTTTACGCTTGAGCGCATCAGTAAATCACCCGGCGTATTCGATCACAACAAGCTGATCTGGATGAACGGGCAGCACCTGCGCGCCCTTTCGGTAGACACATTGCTGCCAATGGTTGAGCCGTTGCTTAAAAAGGCCATGCCTGATGACCCGAGGCTCAGCAACCCTGAGTTAACACGCAAACTCGTCGAACTGATTCAGATCAAAATGAATACTCTTAACGATGCCGCACCGGTGGCTGAGGCAATTTTACGCACCAGTCAACCCGAAAGCGAAGAAGACATCGCCATGATCTCAACAGATAAGTCAAAGGCACTTTTTACCGCCCTCGCAGATGAGTTCTCAAAATGCGAATGGGTGCGCGACGGTTACAACGCTGCCATCAAAGCCGCCGGCAAAACCGCCGAAGCCAAAGGCAAAGACCTGTTCATGCCAATCAGGGTCAAAATCACCGGTTCAGGCCACGGCCCCGAACTCGTCGGCATTCTCGATGTTCTCGGTCGCGACGAGGTAATTGCCCGCCTGCGAGCCTGATTGAGTTCAGTTTAAAAGCCGCCAGCTGCCTGTCAGCGGCGGCTTTTTTATTACCGGCAATCAAAAGTAGTTCAGTTTTGGCCGGGCGTCTTCAGCAATGCTTTAACAGATAATCTCACCTAATCTGGCAATTTAAGCGGGAATTATGGTCAACTTTTGCTGTCTATTGACTTTGCCGGGTGCTGTATCTATCATGAGCGCTGACAATCACAAGATATGGAGCAAGATCATGGCAGAAAAATACGATTCGCAGGCAGTTCAGGCTAAATGGCAACCAAAATGGCGAGAAATGGGGCTTTATAAAACCTCAGAAGATCGCAATAAACCAAAGTTCTACTGCCTCGATTTCTTTCCTTACCCATCGGGCAATGGCCTTTCGGTAGGGCATCTGCGTAATTATGTGCCTACAGATGTCATCTCGCGCATGAAGCGCATGCAGGGCTTCAACGTTCTTCACCCCATGGGCTGGGATGCCTTCGGCCTGCCCGCCGAAAACTTCGCTATTAAAATGGGCATTCATCCGGCTAAAACCACCGAAAAGAATGCCGCCAATCACCGCCGTCAGCTGACCCTGGTTGAATGCGGTTACGACTGGGATCGCGAAATTAACTCTACTGACCCAGACTACTACCGTTGGACCCAGTGGTTTTTTCAGCTGCTTTACAAACGCGGGTTAGCCTATAAAGCCACCGGGGCTCAGTGGTGGTGTCCCGAATGCCGCACCATTCTCGCCAACGAACAGGTCGAACAGGGTCAGTGCTGGCGCTGTGAATCACAGGTCGAAAAAAAAGATCTGAACCAGTGGTTCTTCAAGATCACTGATTACGCTGATCGTTTGATCGATGATCTCAAGACCGTCGACTGGCCGGACCGCATCAAAAAAATGCAGGAAAACTGGATCGGCAAGAGCAAAGGCGCTGAAGTCAACTTCCGGGGTATCAACCCGGTAAGCGGCGAAGAATACGATATTCCGATATTCACCACCCGCGTTGATACGATTTTTGGCGTGACATTCATGACCCTCGCCCCCGAGCACCCGCTGGTCGAAAAACTGACTCACCCCGACAACAAGGCTTCGGTTGAAGCTTACATCAGTGATTCGCGCAAAAAATCCGAAATAGACCGCCTGTCGACCGAAAAAGAAAAAACCGGCGTTAATCTCGGCGGCTTTGCCATCAACCCCTTCAATGGCGAAAAAGTGCCGGTTTTTATCGGCGACTATGTTCTCTACGGTTATAGCACCGGTGCCGTCATGGCTGTTCCGGCCCACGACGAGCGTGATTTTGCCTTTGCCAGAAAATACAATCTGCCGGTCAAAGAAGTCATTACCCCCGCCGGTACTGCTCAGGGTGACCTCAAAGCCGCTTTTACCGAATACGGCACCCTGATCAATTCAGCCCAGTTCGATGGTCTGACAAGTGAACAGGCAATCGACGGCATGATTGCCTGGCTTGGCGAAAAGAAACTTGGCAGTGGCCGCATCAACTATAAACTTCGTGACTGGCTGATCTCAAGGCAGCGTTACTGGGGCGCTCCTGTGCCTATAGTTCATTGCGACAGCTGTGGCGAAGTTATGGTGCCTGAAGACCAGTTACCGGTGAAGCTACCTGATATAAACGAGTTCAAACCGGGTGCTGACGGCAAATCACCGCTGGCATTCATCGAAGACTGGGTTAAAACAACCTGTCCAAAATGCGGCAAACCGGCCCGTCGCGAAACCGACACCATGGACGGCTTTGCCTGCTCTTCATGGTATTTTCTGCGTTTTATCAGCCCGAAGCTCAACACCGCAGCCTTCGATACCGATGCCGTAAAGTTCTGGGCCCCGGTCGATCTTTATGTGGGTGGCGCTGAACATGCGGTAATGCATCTGCTTTATGCCCGTTTCTGGACGAAGGTCATGTATGATGCCGGCCTGGTGCCTTTTATCGAGCCCTTCACCAAACTGCGCAATCAGGGAATGATGCTGGCTGCTGACGGCACCAAGATGAGCAAATCTA
>JAQUZA010000335.1 GCA_028691595.1 Candidatus Rifleibacteriota bacterium | reverse complement strand
ATTTTTTATTTCCAGGAGGGCATTATGAATAGAATTATTCTGGTTCTGGTCGCGATTGCAGTTCTCTTCACTTCCAGTTCGCTTTCAGCCGCAGGCGAAGCCATGCGCGATCCTAACGCGGCATTGAGGTATCTCACCGCCATTGGTTACATGCCGAATATCACCGACAATGAGAACAGTTTGTTGAGTGCGGTCAACAGTCTCGAAACCTTTGCAGCGCTCCCGGCCAATCTTAAGTCTGTTGCCGGAGAAGCCCTTGATTTCCGCATCAAAAAGCTGCTTGAAAATGCTGCCAGATGCCCTGATTGTAACTTCATGCCTGACAATTCTTATGACCCGACCGATATAACCCCACCCTATAAAACCTTGCGAAAATTTGCCAGGTTCCTTAATGCCGGTGCCTGGAAAGCAATTAAAAGCGGAGCGCACGAAGACGGAGCGACTTTGCTGGTATCTGTCTTCAGATTTGGTGACGGTGTCGAAAATTACGGGCTATTGATAAGTTACATGATCGGTCATGCCATAAGGGAAGTGGCCGTAAATTCGATGAAAAATTTTATAGCTGGCGACTTCAGACCCGAAGCAAAAAAGATTGTGACTGATTACCTCAAATCACTTCCAAGACCGGCATTTCCCGTCAAAGAAGGAATTGCCTTTGAAAAAACCTTTGGCGAAAAATATCTGCTGAGCCTTGAAAATGACCCGAATGGATTGGCTGAGATTTTTAAACAGGCTAAGGGCTCTGCTGGTTCAAGCGCTCAATCAGCCGCAACATCTTCATGCGTGACGAATCAGAGAGTGATTATGGGGGCGATCGAAATGGCCATGATGGACGGCATCGACCTTAAAAACTTCGCTGACTTCAATGCAATCCAGGAAAAGCTGCTTCATGACAAATACATTAAAAGTGCCTTTGTATGCCCGCAAAAGGGGCAGTATAAAGTGGAGCCTACTGAAGATCAAGACTTCAAGGTAAGCTGCAGCTGCGGAGCAGACCCCAACGCCCCTAGCGCAGTCGAGGAAAAGGTTCAGCCAGTTGAAGACTCTGAGTTAACTGCACAGACTCTTGAATATATTTCCTCTGGAAAGTTCGCCAAAGACAGAAAGGAATTCTTTGAGTCTCAGGACAAAATTCTTGCAGTTGACGAAATGCAGAAAGATGCGCTGCAAACCATTGCCGCAATTGAAAAAGAATACAAAAAAAGAGATAACCTGCTGATAAGCTCTTTTGCCCCGAGTTTTCTCAAATGTTTTGAAAAACAGCTCAAACTTCAGGAAGCCATCGATAATCTGATCAGGTAACGTTCGGTCTTAAAGCGCCGTTGAGGGTAACTCTCAACGGCGCTTTTTTTGCGCGAATTCTCAGGCGTCACAACCTTGTCCTGTTTCCTTTTCTTTATCTTGGCACCACGTCGTTGTGAACCCCGGAAATATCAATCTGAAAAGGGTTGCCCACAAGTTTTCCCGGCAGCTGCCGGCCAATTCTTGCGCTTTGCGTCTCTTGATGATATTTTCAGGTTTCAGGCTGTTCATTTTGCAGAAATCTTGTTCGGTACAGTCTGTTGCCAGGTAACAATATGACGCAAACTTACTGGTTCTTTCTGGCTCTTGATTACTTGTTTCTCAACATGATCTCGTTCAATACAATCGAGAACTACATGCTCGACAGGTATGCTTCGCCGATAGGAATCTACTACCCTCTTTACTCAGAGATTTTTTCAATTGAGAGTATTCTGCTGTACATGATCATTGGCGGGGCCGCCCTTGCAATGATGGCCAACCATGACAGTGAATCCCGCGAAACTTCGCCCCTTACCGGTTATCTCGCGATTCTTTTTGCGGTGCTGGCTGTGCCTGCTAAATTAATGACCAGAAATCTTATCGAACTTGATACGGCCTTTTTTGCCTTTGTCATGTTTTTCAGCAGCCTGTTACTTTACGGCAGCATCAGAAACTGGCTCGAAATTAGATTCAGACTCAGTCTCAAGGAATTTGCCACGCTTGTCGTCGTTCTGACCGTGCTTTTCTGGTTTTACGAGCCCTGGAACAGCCCATCTCTCAAGCTTACTAATGCCATAAAAGAAGGCAACACCAGCAGATTCGCAGCCCTTGCCCGAAGTTACCCGCAGCATCTGCAGATGAACCGGAATCTTCTGGATACTGCCTTTGCCCGACCAAATCAGGAAACAATCAAAACAATTGTCGAAAGCGGCAATACCAGTGTTTCGTATGGCTTCATGAATCTTGAAATTTTCAACCCGACCCATATAGATATTCTCGCCTATCTGCAAAGCAAAGGCGTTGATTTTGCCAACATGGATATGCTGCGCAACGCTGTCAGCTACTCGGCGGTGCCGGCTCGACCGCGACGCAACCGCATCTCAGGCCCGGTCGATAAAAACTACCCGGTTTTGAGGTTCCTGCTGAAGCTCTATAACACCGCCCCGGAAGAAAAACGCAAACAGCGCTCTGAGAACTCTGGCGGCTGTGGCTGGGATAACCTGGTTTCAATTGCTGCAGCTGCAGGGGATGCTGACCTTATGGCTTTTCTTGTCGACCAGGGCTTCGCAATCGACGAAGAAGTCTATCAGGCGCTTGCCCTGAACAAGCATATTGATAAACCGGCAATTCAGGCTATTTTGAACAGTTCCAGATTTGTTGCTGCCAAACCTGACGACCAGAAGACTGAAACAGCAGCAGAACAACCGGCAAAGCAGACCGCCACCGAAACATTCAGGCCAATGCCCTCACAGGTCGCTTCAACAGCAATCGCGACCCGGACAGAAATTTTGCCAACACCTGCTGCTGACAGCGTTGAACATGCTGTTGCATCTCTACCCGCCACCGCCGGCAATCTCACGCCTGTTGGGCATGCAATGCCTGAAAGTCTACAACTGAGGCTGGAAGCTGATGGCCTCGACCTGATTCTGACAAGCGGAGCAGCCGTAAAGAGCTACCGCGAAAACCGGCAGAATATTTTTCATTATCTGGCCTATAACTGGCGGGCACCCCACCCGGATTACCGCTCTCGGGCCGTTGATTTCGCCGGCATTTTCCACAAAGCGCTGCAGCGCAAAATTGACCTGAACACGAAAGATAAAAATGGCCTTACACCGCTGTGGCTGGCCCTGAAAGAGAATAATCTCAGGGCTTTTATCAGATTTCTCGAAGCTGGTGCCGATCGGTCGGCCCTTAACGCCGAGGGGGCCACAATGATTGAGTTCTGCAGCAAAAATAATCGCAAAATACTGCTCAGCCTGCTTTCGGAGGTTACCCCCCATGAAAAATAGCTTGCGCCAGACTATATTTCTGGCAATTCTAATTATTGCCTGTCTTGCGCCTGCTCTTGAGCTTGGTGCTTCACGCCCGGCACCTTCTGAAGTCGCAAAGAATAAATCTCAAAATGCTGTTTACTACCTGGGGAAATCAATCGAAAGCCTATCGACAAAGCAATTGGCAGAATTTTTCGATCGCCGCAAAGGGGTTAAACTTATCGACGGCCGGATACTGAAACTTCTCATGGATAGAGATGCAGAAGTTGAGCAAAACAGACTCTATGATGACATTATGGCCCTGGAAACCGGGGATCACAGCTGTCGTTTTTACTGCATTTTCAACATTGATATGAAGAATTCTGACAGTCAATTTTTTCTTCTGGATACCCGCCACGGCCATTTTTACGGGAGCAGGGACGATCAATTCTATAATCTCGCCCCGAGAGATCTTTTTAAGAAATTATGCACTCTCACCGGCAATGATGAGGTTTATGAACAATATTCAACTGAATTTCTCAATGAGACCGCCGAGCAAAAAAAAGAAAAAGCGACCAGTGCCCGAAATTCACCATTTATGGTTTTTCTGGCGAAATACTGGTTTTTGCTGGTACTTTTCAGCCTTGGGGACTTTATATTCATTGATTTCAGCTACATGAAAACCGAAAAGTGGCCGGTGAAGCTTTACGGGCTGGGGCTGCACCTTGTCTGTACCATTATCTGCCTGTCGATCGTCACCATTCATTATACAAACACCCCCATACCGGGTTTTCGCAGTTTTTCGCATCTGGCAAGTGGCTGCTACCCTCGAGAACTTTATACTTTGAGTGATGTTATCCTGGTCTCGTCTTTCAGCTGGTGGGCCATTTCGATTTCTGCCACTTTTCTGGCACCAAAGTTCAAATGCTCGCCAATTATCCCGCTCTTATACGTGGTTTCTGCGCCAATGGCACTGGCCATGTCTGAAAGCCCGTTCAAAGGCACGCAATCCGTCGCCTTCCCACTCTGCGGGTTGCTGATGATGTTCATCAATGCGATCTACATCAAAAAGAAGTATCAGACTGGTCCACAGTAAAAAATCCTGGCAGAAGCAATTCCCCGCTAATTTATCCCATTCGACAAGGCCCGCTTTTTCCTGTGAACGCTGCAAAAGTCTGACAAAAAAAGCTCCCCCCTGGAGCTTTTTGGC
>JAQUZA010000334.1 GCA_028691595.1 Candidatus Rifleibacteriota bacterium | reverse complement strand
GTTCTCTGAGTGCTGGCAATAATTCTGTCAGGGCGGCAGAACACCGCATTTCCCGTCAAGACTAACAAAGGCAAAATCTTTCGTCAATCAGGCAAAAAACGCATTAGAAAAGCTTTTCGCAAGGCTGCCGGTCATTGTTCGCAACATATTTGCCAGGTCGTCCATCGTTCTCACCAGTGTCACCGAAAGGGGGCAAGCAGGAACTCTATTTGTAATGGCCTAACCCACGCTTTCACCCTTCAGGGGCAGGCATGGGGATGACGAGTGAGGTTGACAGATTCCTGGATTTGAATGATGAACCCATTTTTTCAATGCTGACCAGACACGAGTTCCGAGATTATGGGTGAGATAGCTCTTTATATCGGGCGGTTTTTAGGGTCTGGTTACGGCATAAAAATTGTAACGGCTTTAACCCGTTTATAAATCTGATGCTCTTATTTAGAAGGTTTTCGAATGTTTCGGGGTGGTGTGATATGTGTACCTTGTCAGTTAATTGCCGGGGAGCGATTATTAAGACATGGGAAACTATCTGCGAAAAATTGTGAATCTGGCGATGCTTACCGTGCTGGTTATGGCTGCGGTGACCGTTCAGGCCTTTCCCTACGAGCTTGGCGATTACAAGGTCGATGTTACGGTGCGCAACGCGGCGATGAATCTGGTTGCGGGCATCAAGGTTGCGCTTTATCGCTATGATAAGGCGACGATTCTGGTTGAAGCCGCAGCGGCCGGTTACAAGACTCTGACCTACAAGCTGCCGGTTCGCGAAAATCAGTTCGTTTACAAGATCGATCTCGTTCTGGCTGATCTCGCCCGCCGTGTTCACATCGTTAATCATAACAACAAAATCATTGCATCTGCTTATGTGCGTCTTGAGCAGTATGGTTTTCCGTCTGATCATTATGGCATTACCGCTTTCATTCCGGTCAGGGAATGGCCGGTAGCTGCTGCTGCCAGGGTCGAAATTTTTGACTCGATGTGGGGTGTGCCTCTTAAGAAGACCTGCGAAATCACCCAGGTTGACGAATTTTATTGTGTCAAGCTCAGTATGACCCGCAAGTCTCTCAAATGGACAGGCAAAGATCTGATGGTGACCTTCAGAACCACCGCGCCGGCCAGCCCCGCCGCAGTGATGTCTCGTGTAGGCACTCTCGAGAAGATCGTTGCCGGTGATGCTTACCCGGCCGGTTGCGAAGAATCTCTGGCTGAATACCTCTGCAGTAACTTCACCCCCGAAGATCTCGAATCAGGTCAGGTCGCTTTGCCTTCGAGTCTCGCAAAGCTGATGCAGGCCCGTGCCCGCTTCGCCGAAGCCCATCGCGAAAATCTCGAAAATTTTTAAAAAAGTTGTTGCAACCATTTTTGGTTTGTTGTATAATCTCTTTACGTTCGAACAACGAACGATCCCGAGTAGCTCAGTGGTAGAGCAATCGGCTGTTAACCGATTGGTCCGGGGTTCAAATCCCTGCTCGGGAGCTCAAAGGCGACCATAACTGGTCGCCTTTTGTGCATTCTGGCAGATTGCAAAAAACATCTGCCCCGCTGTATTTAACGCTTTTAAATTAAAAGTTCTATACCAGGAGAGAGAAATGTTAAGCAGGAATACGTGTGTGTTGATTTCGGCAGTTTTTTTCATGGCAGCTGGTCTGCTGTTTTCTGGCTGCAACTCTGATGCCGGCAACCCGGCTAGCGTCAACCTTGCTGATAGCGGGAATGCCAATGCAGTTGCTGGTCCTGTCAGTTTTCAGATCGTTCTGCCCGAAACTCCGGCAAAGGATACAGGCTCTTCTGTCGCAATCATTAGGGCGAGCAGCGCAACTGACCCCCAGGTTACTTTTAAACTGGTGCTGGTCAATGCCGGAAATTCCGGCATGCCGACTTCAACAATGGTTAAAACAGTGCCGGTCGATATGGTCAGCGGAACGGCGGTCGCGACCTTCACCAGCATACCAGTCTGCACCTGCATCGGTGAAATCAAAATTGAAGGCGGCAGCATCGATTCTTACAGCGAATTTCATGGCGCTCTAGATTTGGCGGTTGGCGTTAATAATATTTTACGAGTTGTTCCTGTTGGTTCTAAACTGAACCAGGATTTTGTTACCCATGTGATCAGACAGGTGGTTGCAACACCGATTCTATTTGGCAAGGCAACTTCAGGTCTTGCTGGACAGGTTTTGCAGGCTATTAACACGCTCGACAAAGCAAGTCAAACTGCTTATGAAGATGCGGTTAATCTTTTTGCCCGATATGTAAATGTAACTGTACAGATCGATACAACTGAACCTTCTCAGGACCCGTCTTTCGATACTGTTCTTGAGGCAAACAGGCCGACAATAGCTGCCAGTTATAGAAATATGACGAACTCTCTTGCTGAGAACTCTTCATTAACGCCCACTCAGAGGGTCGATACTTTCATGCCTGAAATTTCTGACAGCTTTGTCAATGCATCAGGAGCAGCCGCTAAAACAGATGTGCGCAACGTTACGATCGATCGCCTGACCCGCTATACTGTCAATAAATATACTTTCATTCCGGTCTCTCATAAGGTTATCGATGCTAATACTATAGAAGTGACCACCTACATGGCTATTGAGGTCACGCGAAAACCAGGCGTAACAGGGGGCTTCGAAAAAGTATCGACAATTCTGAGCCCCAACCCGGTTTTCACCTGGACCAACGAAGGCGGCACCTGGCGCATCACCAAAGGCCTGCCATACCTTAGCTCCGAAGTTTCTTTCTGAGCATGGTGTGTCAGAATTAAGGTTTTCATCAACCATTGTTGGGCAGACTTGCAGCACTATTATTAAGGCTGCTTAGCGCAGTGATTTTAGAATTTCTTTGATTGAGGCACTCACGGTTGGCATAGTCGAAATTGGGGGAATAATCGCTGCCAGCTTCATTCCCTGAACCGTAGGGTTGGTTTGCCCCAGGGGGAATGAATCGGTGGTCTCAAGATAAAAGTATTTCTTGCCATTGTATGACCAGTAAAGACTTCCAACAGGCATTGTAGCTTCATATTCTGCCGGCATCGCGAGACCAAGACAGGCATGGCCCTCTGAGTTGCCTTCTCCGGAGAGAATAACCAGCACCACATCTGCCTGCATCTGGTAAAGCAGGGAGCCCAGAAGAATTGACTTGTCTTCGCAGTCGCCTCGACCGAAATACAGACCAACGCTGGGCAATGCAACATACTCTTTTTCGAAAAAAATGGTAGAGTCTTTCTGGTAGGCAATTCCGATTGTGACCAGATCAATGGCATATTGAACCAGGTTGTTTATGTTATTAGCCTTGTAAGAGCTGAGAATAATTTCGTAAAGGTTTTTTACGTTCTGATCCTGAGAGCAGGCATATTGAAAGACTCTTGCATACACTGAGTCAGCATAACTGCCGTTGATTGGAAAGGGTGGATACAGCGCATTAAGCCGGTCATTCTGATTCTTCAGATATGTGAGACCGGTGCCCGAAAACGCAAGGGTAAGATAACCCGAGTTCCCGTAAATAGACTGGCTGGCATTCCATGAGAAAGTAAGATTTTTGTCTGCCAACAGCGCAGTCTGATTGGTTTCAATTTCCTGATGACCATCGGCAGAAAAGGTCGATGTGCAGTTTCCGCCCTGCACAACATGTGTGGCAGTGTAGGTTTTATCACCATCGATAAGCCTGTCGCTTATTGTGCCATCAATAAGTTGACCGCTGTTGCTGTTTATTGTCAAAGACCCGGTTCTTTTATATACGAAGGTTCGTTTTAAGGCATAGAATCCGCTTTGTTCTGAGGTGCTTAGTTTATATGTGTTTGTGTCAAGCCAGTTCGCTGTGTTATTTGTGAGGGAAAGTTCGTATATTCCTGTTGAATTTGTGTATTTTACAAGGCCATAGTCTGTTTCCCCGGCAAATTGCATCTGGACTTTTCTGGTATTGTTGTCGGGGCTTGTCTGTGGGGTTCCAGTGCCTGAAAAGTAACGAATACGCACTGTCTGAAAGCCAATACCATCGGTAGAATCGTAATCTGTTTCATTTTTGTAGTTGGTAGAATTGATAACGTAGGTGTTATCGTCTTCGCGGGTTACACTCAGAGATCCGCGTAAAAACCTGGTTCCGGAACTGGATTTTACAGCTGCTCTCAATGAGGTGGGATTTGGCGCATTTTTAGCCAGTATAGAGGTTATAATGCCGATTGACATCAGGTCGCCCGGCAAACTGGAAACTCTAACATAGCTTATCCCGGTCACAGACTTCGAGAGTTGATCCAGGGTGTCCGTCTGGTCTGTATTCCCGCCGGTCAGATTGCCTATTGCGGGGGATCCACCACCGCCACCACCGCCGCAGCCAATAGAAAATGCAATAAAAGCTAAAACGCAAAAAGAAAAAATGCCCCGTTTCATTACGTTCCTCCATGTCTCTATATGAGCCACATGTTACTCATTTTCTAGGGTAAGTCAATAGTTTAAACATTCCTCTCCCCTGCGCTACGTAGCGCAGGG
>JAQUZA010000333.1 GCA_028691595.1 Candidatus Rifleibacteriota bacterium | reverse complement strand
CAGGCTCTGAACCGGTTGTTTCAGGGCAACCGGAAGCCTCAGGTAATGACCTGAAAACCGAGATCAAATCTGTGCAGATCGCCTTCTCTGACGGGCAGAAGCAGATCGAAGTCAAAGAAGTTCCCCTTCTTTCGGTGACCACAAAGAACGATGAAGTCGTAAAAATTGAAGCTGATGGCGACATGGTTAAGTCACTAATAGACAACCTCGAGCTTCCAGACCTTAAGCAGCCTGAACCCGCGCGTATCGAGAACAGCAAAAATCAGTTTTCCCGCATCATTCGTGGGGAACCCGGTCTTGGCATCGACAAGCAAAAGACTCTTGCGGCCCTTGAAGACAGCATCAAAAAAATCAATGACCAGGCAAGCATATCAGTTAACGTAGTCATTTCAGCAGATGAGGGAAAGGAAGGATTCAGCAGCAAAATGCGTGAGATGGGTTTTACAAAACTTATTGCCACTTTTTCGACCCTTCATTCAGGTCACATCGATGATCAAGAACGCAATGTCAACCTCGAAATAGCCAGCCACAAAATTGACGGACTGATCATTCCTCCGGGCGGCAAATTCAGTTTTAACAAAGTTGTGGGTGCACGCAGCGAAAAGAATGGTTTCAAAAAAGCCGGAGTCATATCTCAGGGTAGAGTTATTCCCGGCCTCGGCGGTGGCATCTGCCAGGTCAGCACTACCCTTTACCGCGCGGCCCTCTTAAGTGGCATGAAAATTGATGAACGGCACAATCATTCGATCTATGACGGCATCGATTACGCCGATCGCGGGCTTGATGCTGCCGTAGCATGGGGCTATAAAGATTTTCGCTTCACCAACTCTCTCGACATTCCGGTTCTGATTGTCAGTCGTGCCGGCAAAGGCAAAGTTGAAATTGAGATCTATGGCGAAAAAGTGCCCTTTGAATCTATCGTTCTCGAAACAAGAAACGAAGTCAAACATGCCTACAACACCCAGAAAAAGAACAATGCTTCGCTGAAAAAGGGCGAAATTAAGGTTGTTCACCCCGGGGTTCACGGTTACAGCGTCGAGGCATGGCGCAAAATCACTGCAAGTGGCAGTACCCGTGAAGAAAGACTCAGCAAAGACAGATACCTTACTTTTAACCGCATCGAGGAGATAAATAATTGAAAAAGCTTTTTGCCACACTCTTTCTCGTCGCAGTAACCCTGTGCCAGGCTGAGGCAAAGCTTGACCTTTCAGTTTTTTCTTTTAAAGGCTTTGAAGGAAAAGGTCCCCTTGAATTCAATGCCCCTGAAGACCTTCTGATTCTACCTGACGGGCAGATAATAGTTGCCGATCAGCGCAATAACCGACTCCAGATTTTAACCCCTGAAGGTGATTTCGTCAGGGCGATTCCGCAATTGATCGCGTCAGACCCGATAAGGGCTGATGGCAAAAAGCAGAATTCAGCCAAGTCTTTGCTTCCCCCCCGGTCAGACTCCGGCGGCACTATCCTGGAAGCAAACGACAAATTTCTCGCTGAAGTACAGAGATTTTTTCCCAGACCTACAGGTCTGGCCCTGGACAATAATGGCCGACTCTACGTAACCCTCTCTGAAAGCGACTTAATTGCTATTCTCGATATTCAAACCGGCAAGGTCACCGGCACCCTCGGAAGGTCGGGTCGGGGTCAGGGAGAACTTTTCGGCCCTCAGGACATCGACATCAGTCATGATGGCAGAATTGCCGTTGCTGAAGCACGCAATAAGCGGGTTCAAATTTTGAGTGAATCTGGAAAATGCCTCAAAGAACTCCTCTACCAGGAAGAAACCAAAAAGGGCGGTCTTAACGCCGTTCCTCCGCGGGGCGTTCTCTGGCTGAACAATGGGCATCTTGTGGTGTCTTACCCGACCTTCAATCAGGTCGTCTGCTGGGAACCAGTTTCTGGTGCCATTGTCTGGCGTTACGGAAGCAGTAAGGGCAGCGACAAAGGGATGTTGAACAATCCATCGTATATCTGCCGCAGTCTTGAAGGAAACCTGCTGATTTCTGACAGCCTCAATAACCGTATTGCTGAAATTACCACTGACGGCAAGTTTTTTGAGCACCACGGTAGAAGAGGCTCTGCCCCCGGTAGACTCCTAATGCCAAGGGGCATTGCCCTGAACAAAGACGAAACGCTGATAATATCTGAGCAGGGTAACAGCAGGGTGCATTTTTTTCAGCCTGGTCAGGTCACCCTCACACTGCGCGAAGCCAAACAGATGGCTCTCCAGGACAACTGGGTCGAGGCCATGAACCGCATCGAGCGGGTGCTCAATCTACAGCCCAACAATGAACAGGCACATGACCTGATGATCAACGCCCTTTATTTTTTCGGCAACAAAGCATTTAACGAACGTGATTATTACAAAGCCGAAGAATTTTACCGCCGCGTTCTCAAGTATAATCCCGACGACGCAAACATTCCCCAGAAACTCGACGCAATTTTCTGGGCCGCAAATCAGGG
The DNA here is from genome assembly GCA_028691595.1 of Candidatus Rifleibacteriota bacterium. GTDB lineage: Bacteria > Muiribacteriota > Ozemobacteria > Ozemobacterales > Ozemobacteraceae > Rifleibacterium. The sequence continues at coordinate 2,018 of JAQUZA010000333.1, read as the reverse complement.
CTTGATTGCTTCGGTAGTTTTTGGCATCATAGCAGTCATAGCCGGACTGATTATTGTCTGGATAATCAAGTTTCTTCTTACCAGATTCATCTTTACACAAGCTCAGGAGTAACTCTTGTCACTGAATAAAATACGCAACTTCTGTATCATCGCTCACATTGATCACGGCAAGTCTACTCTTGCCGACCGCCTGATCGAGTTTACTTCAACAGTCAGCAAACGGGAAATGAAAGACCAGCTTCTCGATTCAATGGAGCTTGAGCGCGAACGCGGCATTACCATCAAAGCCCAGGCTGTTCGCATGCTTTACACAAGCAAAAGCGGTGAAGAATACTGTTTCAATCTTATCGATACCCCAGGCCATGTTGACTTTTCCTACGAAGTTTCGCGCTCGATTGCTGCGTGCGAAGGTGCCCTGCTCGTCGTTGATGCCAGCCAGGGGGTTGAAGCTCAGACCATGGCCAACGCCACCCTTGCCATAAATCACAACCTCGAAATTATCCCGGTAATCAATAAGATCGACCTGCCCGCGGCCGACCCCGACAAGGTAAAAGAAGAAATCGAAAACCTGATCGGCGTGGACTGCTCAGAAGCAATTCTGGTTTCGGCAAAAGAAGGGCGCGGTGTCCCTGAACTTCTTGAGGCGATAATTGAGCGGATTCCAGCCCCCAGAGGAGAAACACGCAAGCCCCTCAGAGCCCTTGTTTTTGATGCCAACTATGACTCTTACAAGGGTGTAATAGTCTATTGCCGGGTTATCGACGGCTCTCTCAAAGCAAAAGACAAGATCAAATTTATGGCCACCGAAGCCTCTTTTGAAATTATCGAAGCCGGAGTTTTCACGCCAAAACCGGTAATGATAAATGAACTCGAAACTGGTCAGGTCGGGTTTTTCCATGCAACAATCAAAGAGATGGGGCATGTTAATATTGGCGATACGGTTGTGCTCGAAAAATCGGGCGATGTTCAGCCTATTCCCGGTTTTCAAAAGGCAAAGCAGATGGTTTTCTGCGGGCTATACCCCGTCGAAACCAACGCTTTCAACGACCTTCGCAATGCCCTCGAAAAGCTTACCCTCAATGATTCCAGCCTTTCCTTTTTCCCAGAGAACTCTCTTGCCCTTGGCTTCGGCTTCAGGTGTGGGTTTCTTGGGCTTCTTCACATGGAAATAATTCAGGAACGCCTTGAACGCGAATATGATCTAGACCTCGTAACCACGGCTCCGAACGTTATTTATGAAGTAGCCCTGGTCGATGGAACCAGTTACGAGATCGATTCTCCAGCCAAGCTTCCCGACTACAACCAGCTCGAAGAAATCCGTGAGCCATTCGTTCATGCAACGATCTTCCTGCCAAAAGATTATATTGGCACCATAATGGAACTCGCTCAGGATCGCCGGGGAATAATGAAAAACATGGAATTCATTTCGACTTCACGTGTTTCATTATCTTTCGACCTGCCGTTGTCAGAGATAATCGTCGATTTCTACGATAAATTAAAAAGCCGCAGTCGTGGCTACGCATCGCTTGATTACGAGCACATCGGCAACCGTGCCGGCGACATTTCCCGTGTCGATATTCTCGTTAACGGCGAACGTGTAGACGCTCTTTCGTTTCTCTGCCATCGAGACAGGGCAGAATATCGGGGCAGAAACGTTATCAGCAAGCTCCGAACCCTGATTCCACGCCATCAATTCCAGATACCTCTACAGGCTGCAATCGGTGCCAAAATCATAGCCCGCGAAAACATTGCTGCTCTTCGCAAAGACGTTACCGCCAAATGTTACGGTGGCGATATCAGCCGCAAGCGCAAGCTTCTCGACAAACAGAAAGAGGGCAAAAAACGCATGAAAATGGTCGGCAATGTTGAAATACCGCAAAAGGCGTTTATGGCCATTCTCAGACCAGATGACGATTAAAATTTGCAAAAATACCGCCCGGTTTGTGCCGGGCGGTATTTTTTTTGTGTGCCAAAGTATTTAATTTATAACCTGTTAACTACTGCTCAGAAACATAATA
>JAQUZA010000332.1 GCA_028691595.1 Candidatus Rifleibacteriota bacterium | reverse complement strand
AACAGTTTCCGGCCTGCGTGGCCGTGGTGGTGGCGGGTTTCTCACCGGTAAAAAGTGGAGCATCGCCGCAGCTCAAACTTCTGAAGAAAAATATCTCATCTGCAACGCCGACGAAGGCGACCCGGGAGCCTTCATGGATCGTGCCGTACTCGAGGGCGACCCACATGCTCTGCTCGAGGCCATGGTTATTGCCGGTTATGCAATCGGCGCAACCCACGGCATAGTTTATGTTCGTGCTGAATATCCCCTGGCGGTCAAACGCCTGCAGCTCGCCATCGACCAGGCCAGAGAACTTGGTCTGATTGGTAAAAACATTTTTCAGAGCGGCTTTGACTTTGACCTCTACATAAAATACGGCGCGGGTGCATTTGTCTGCGGCGAAGAAACCGCTCTGATAAGATCAATTGCAGGCATGCGCGGTATGCCGGTCTATAAACCGCCGTTTCCGGCAATCGCCGGTCTCTGGGCAAAACCCACCATCGTTAATAACGTCGAGACATTCGCTAACGTCCCGGCCATTATCCGTAAAGGCGCAGAATGGTTTAAAACAATCGGTACCGCAGGGTCGCCAGGCACCAAGGTCTTCTGCATCACCGGCAAAATCAATAAAGTTGGCCTGATTGAAGTTCCGATGGGTATCACCCTGCGCGACATCATTTTCGGTCTCGGAGAAGGCATTCGCAACGGCCGCAAATTCAAGGCCGTTCAGACTGGTGGCCCTTCAGGCGGCTGCATAGCCGAGAAAAGTCTCGACACACCCATTGATTACGATACCCTCAAGACACTAGGCTCGATGATGGGTTCAGGCGGCATGATCATCATGGATGAAGACGATTGTATGGTCGACGTAGCCAAGTTTTTCATTCAGTTCACCATGGATGAATCCTGCGGCAAATGCACGCCCTGCCGTGTGGGTGGTCGACAGATGTTTGGCCTGCTCGAAAAAATCACCACCGGAAACGCCACCCTCAAAGATCTCGACACCATCCAGGATCTCGCCCACGCTGTTAAAACCGCATCGCTCTGCGGCCTGGGAATGACAGCTCCAAACCCGGTTCTGGCAACTATCGCATGCTTCCCAGAAGAGTATCAAGCCCATATTGTTGACCGCAAATGCCCGGCCGGCAAATGTGCCAATCTGATCACCTACTTTATCGACCCGGAAATTTGTACCGGCTGCACCCTTTGTGCCCGCAAGTGCCCGGTTGCCTGTATATCCGGCAAGGTCAAAGAAACGCATGTGATCGACCAGGACAAGTGTATCCATTGTGGCGCCTGCTACGAAGCCTGCAAGTTCAGCGCGATCCGCAAACAGTAATGGGCAAGGAGTGACTTCAAAACATGAGCAAAATAGTAAATATAATCATTGACGATCAACATGTCGAAGCCTTCGAAGGCGAAACTGTTCTTGAAGCAGCTTTACGCAATGGTTTCGAGATCCCCAATCTGTGCCACAGCAAAAAAGTTTCGCACACTGCCGCCTGCCGGCTTTGCATAGTCAATATCGAAGGCCGCCCGGGCGGGATTCCGTCATGTACTACCCCCGTAGTTGAAGGTATGAAGGTCACGGCCTTTACCCCGGAACTCGAAAAAATCCGGCGCACCATCCTCGATCTCGCTCTCTCCAATCATAAAGACGACTGCATTTCATGCGTAAAAGATGGCGACTGCGAACTCCAGGACCTGGCTTTTCGCTACAACCTGGGCGAAAAAGAACGCCGTTTCCCACCAATCTGGGAAGAACTGCACAAAACATCTGATTTCAGCAACAACGTTCTCGATTACGATGCCTCAAAATGCATTCAATGCAACCGCTGTATCAAAGCCTGCTCAGAAATCCAGGGCAAAGGCATTCTCACCTTTGTGAATCGCGGAATCCGAACCAGCGTCGGCACCGGCTATGAAGAATGGAAAGATTCCAAGTGTGATGGATGCGGCGAATGTGCCCAGATCTGCCCGGTTGGGGCCATTACTGTTAAACCGATTTACAGCAAAATGAAACGCATTCGCGCCAAAGATATCCAGAGAGTTGTCACCACCACCTGCCCATATTGCGGCGTTGGCTGTCAGCTCGATATCGCCACCCGAAAAAGCTTCTGCAATGCCAATGAAGGTCGTGAGACCATTCTTCAGGTTGAAGGGGCTGATCTCGAACCAAACCGTGGTAGCACATGCGTCAAGGGCAGATTTGGCCTTGACTTTGTTTCACGCCCCGACCGTCTGCAGAAACCCATGATTCGCAAAGATGGCAAACTGACCGAAGTCGAGTGGCCCGAAGCCATTCTTTATACAGCCCGCCGCCTGGGCCAGATTCGGGAAGAGCATGGGGCTGAAGCCATTGCCGGGTTGTCATCAGCCCGCTGCACCAACGAAGACAACTATATTTTCCAGAAGTTCATGCGTGCTGTTATCGGCACTCCGCATGTCGATCATTGCGCCCGCCTCTGCCACGCTTCAACCGTCGCCGGTCTGGCAACTACCTTTGGCTCTGGCGCCATGACCAACTCGATTGAAGAGCTTGAACGGGCCGAGGTGATTCTGGTTACCGGTTCAAACACTACCGAAACACACCCGGTAATTGCCACCTTCATCAAACGCGCCGTAATGAAAAACAAAGCCAAGCTTATAGTTGTCGACCCGCGCGAAATTGATCTCTGCCGCTACGCAACCCTCTGGCTGCGCCAGCGCAACGGCACCGACATCGCCTGGCTCAACGGCATGGTCAACGCCATTCTCGAAAACGGCTGGGAAAATAAAGAATTCATCGCTAACCACACTGAAAATTTTGAAGCCACCCGTGAAGTGATGAAAAAATACGATCCCAAAACCGTCGAAAACCTCACAAGCATCCCGGCTGATCAGCTGGTTGAAGCAGCCAGAATCTACGCGAATGCAAAAACCGCTTCTATCGTTTACTCTATGGGTATCACCCAGCATGCACACGGCACTGATAACGTCAAAGCCGTATCGAATCTTGCCCTGGTCGCCGGGCAGATCGGGCGCGAAAGCACCGGTGTCAACCCGCTTCGCGGCCAGAATAACGTTCAGGGTGCCTGCGATATGGGCTGTCTGCCAAATGCATTTCCAGGCTACCAGAGCGTTACCGACCCGGCCATCCGCGCCAAATTTGCCAAAGCCTGGAAACTCCCGGAACTGCCCGCAAAAGTCGGCTACACAGTGACCGAAGTAATGAATGCAGCCCATGAAGGCAAACTCAAAGGGCTCTATATCATGGGTGAAAATCCCATGATTTCAGACCCTGACCTCAACCATGTCAAAGAATCGCTGAAGCATCTTGATTTCCTGATTGTCCAGGATATCTTCCTCACCGAAACGGCTGAGCTGGCTGATGTGGTTCTACCGGCAACTTCGTTTGCAGAAAAAACCGGAACTTATACCAACACCGAGCGCCGTGTTCTGCCGCTGGTAAAAGTCCTGGAAGCACCAGGCGAAGCGCGCGAAGACTGGCAGATCATTCAGAGTCTCGCCCAGGCTTTCGGTCATATCTGCAAATACAACAGCACCGACGAAATAATGCGCGAAATCAATTCGCTGGTGCCTCAGTATGCCGGCATTACCCCTGAAAGACTGAGAGCAGGCGACAAACCCCAGTGGCCGTGCCCGAATCCACAGCATCCCGGCACCAGGTTCCTGCACAAAGACGGAAACTTCACCCGCGGTAAAGGCCTTTTCTCTGCGGTTGACCATATGCCAGCCAAAGAGCAGCCTGACAAGGACTACCCATTCGTGCTCAACACCGGCCGCATTCTCTACCATTACCACACCGCTTCAATGACACGCAGAACTCAGTCTCTGCCCAAATACGTCAATGAAGCCTACATGGAAATGTGTAAACAGGACTGTGATACCCTTGGTGTCAAGCACGGCGAAAAGGTCAGGGTTTCTTCGCGCCGCGGCACAATTGACATCGCTGTCCGTGAAACCGATATTGTCCGCCAGGGCAGCGTGTTTATACCTTTCCACTTTGCTGAAGCAGCAGCGAACTATCTAACTAACGGTGTTGTAGACCCGATTGCCAAGATTCCGGAACTCAAGGTTTGTGCAGTCAAAATCGAAAAAATCTGAATCATTTCGAAAATTTATCAAAGATAGGAATTATATTAACGATGACCGAAAATGACACTTCACAGGCGACAAACATCGCCGAAGAAAAAGTAATGAACCGTTGGCTGGTTGCCATTATGGGCACCCTGCTGCAGGTATGTCTGGGCACCGTATACGCATGGAGCTTCTTTCAGAAACCAATCATGACCGAATTCGGCTGGAGCAACACTCAGGTAATGTGGATCTTCAGCCTGGCAATCTGTTTTCTTGGTCTTGCTGCAGCCTGGGGTGGGGTTAACCTGCCAAAATTCGGGCCCACCAAACTGGCCATGGCCGGTGGTTTGCTCTATGGTGTTGGTTACCTTCTTTCAGCTTTTGCCATGCAGCAAAAGAGCCTGGTGCTATGTTATCTCGCT
>JAQUZA010000331.1 GCA_028691595.1 Candidatus Rifleibacteriota bacterium | reverse complement strand
TGACCGGGCCTGACAGGCCGCTCATCGCGCCTTTGCCGTGAACGTTCGGTCTTGGCACATAATCTTCGAGACCAACTTCTGTGAGAGCCCTGACGGTGTTGATGGCGGTGATGCCATCGGCTCCACCCCGCTGGGCGTAAAGGGCCGGTACTGTGATTTCGGTTACATTTGAGGTTAACTTGGCGAGAATTGGTATTTTAACGGTTTTGCGCACTGCCGAAGTGAATTTTTCGATCAGTTCCATTGCCTGTCCAACCTTCATTCCCGAGCCTTCGACTGTCATGTGCGGGCATGAAAAGTTAAGCTCGAGCATGTCGGCACCGTTATCTTCGCCCATTTTTGCCAGTTCAACCCACTCGTTAAGAGAAAAACCCATGATGCTGGCAATAAGAACGTGTTTTGGGTAATTCTTTTTCAGCCAGCGAATATCTGACCAGTTATCGGCCATGGGGCGGTCGGTGGTCTGCTCAACATTCTGAAGGCCGACCAGAGCTTTGGTTTCGTAATTGTAGGCAGCCATGCGCGGCGACGGGTGTACGATCTTTGTTCGGTCATGGGCTATGGTTTTGTAGGCTACTCCGCCCCAGCCGGCATCAAAGGCTCTTGCAACCATTTCAGCCGTATTGGAAACCGGTGACGAAGAAAGTAAAAATGGATTAAGAAATTCAACTCCGCAAATTTTTATTGAAAGATCACGAATTCTGGCCATGATTACTTGGTTGCCTTTCTGCTTCTGGCTGGTTTTGCAGTTGCTGTCAGCATGTTTACGATTTTTTGCCCGGCTGCTTTGCCATCGGCAACAGCCTCAACTACCAGTGCCGGGCCACGCACTATATCGCCACCCGAAAAAATTCTCGGGTGAGAGGTCGAAACGCCATCGCTCTTTGTTTCGACCAGGCCCTTTTTCGAAAATTTAATTGCGGGGCAAACTTTTTGGGCAGTGGTTTCGGGCTGATAGCCAAGTGCCGGGATGAAAAAATCGATCTTCAGTTTGAAATCAGTGTCGTTAACGGTTGTCAGATTGGCCGCTGAAGTGTCGCCTGACTTTTTCCAGTCGGTTTCAAGGCCTTTAAGGCCTTTCAGGCAGCCTGTTTTGTCGCCAACCAGTTCTGTAACTATCGACATGGTTCTGAAGCAGACATTGTTGGCAAGCGCCATTTTTATGTCATGCTCTGCGGCCGGCATTTCGCGGAAACTGCGGCGATAGATCAGATAAACTTTATTGGCTCCAAGTGCTTTGGCTGTGGTTGCAGCATCCATGGCCACCGAACCGCCACCGTAAACTGCAATATTCTTGCCCTTCACCTGCTTGCCAAGATCTTTTTGTTCACCAGTTCGCATCATTTTGAGAAACTCTCTGGCGGTCATCACATTTTTGAGTCTGCTGCCGGGAATGTCTATTTCAACCGGTTTCCAGGTTCCGGGGGCATAGAAAACAGCATCAAAATCTTTTTCGAGAAGCTTTTCGGCACCGGTATCACCGATCTTTTTGTTGCAGATTATTTTGACACCGAGGTCCTGGAAATCTTTGAGCTCGCGATCGAGAAAGTCAGGGTGCAGTCTGAATGAAGGAACGCCGTAACGCAGAACCCCGCCGGGCTTTTCCATGCTCTCGAATATTTCGACTTTATAGCCATTTCTGGCCACTTCAGCAGCGCAGGCAAGACCAGCAGGGCCGGAGCCGATTATGGCCACCTTGCCGGGCAATGCCGCTGCCTTTTCAACCGGTTTAAAATTCATCTGCCAGCTGTGTTCGACAAGAAACCTTTGAATGTGCCCGATGTCTATCGGGCGATCAAGACCGGCTGCAACGCAGGCTTTCTGACATAACTGCTCGGTTGGGCAGACCACAGCGCATATGCCGCCGAGAATGTTGTTTTCTTTGACCGTTCGAATTGCGCCTTTAACATTGCGAAGTCGCAGTTTGCGAATAAATTCTGCCGGATTGGTACTGGCCGGGCAGGCTTTGCTGCAGGGAGCATCGTAGCACAGGTGGCATCTCGCAGCCTCGTTCATGGCTTGAGTCAGTGACCAGCCCTTTTCCATGGCCGATGTGTTTTCAAGGCATTCGGAAGTTCTCCATGTCTGTTTCATGGGTTCCTCAACTCTCTCGTATTTCTGGCGTTGCTGTTGTGTTTATTTAATTGAAGCTATGGCTCGACGAAGTTTAGCACAGCATGAATTTTATGCAACCCTAAAACGATTATTAATGACAAACGCAGACCCTTTAAGAGTCTGCGTTTGTCTGCAATCAGTCTGTTGGTCAGCTTTTTTTGGTGGCGGCCTTCTTTTTAAATCTCTGCTGCTCTGGCAGTTCGTTGATGTTCAGCTTGAAGAAGCTGATGACACTTCGCATCTGCTCTGCCTGAGACGAAAGCTCTTCGGCTGTGGATGCCAGTTCTTCTGAAGAACCTGCATTGTTCTGAATTACTGAGTCTAACTGCTGCAGAGCCTTGTTGATCTGCTCGGCTCCGGTGTTCTGTTCGCGACTGGCAGCGCTGATTTCTTTGACCAGTTCGGCGGTTTTCTGAATATCCGGAACGATTAGCTGGAGCATTTCTCCGGCCTGGGTTGCAACTTTTACGCTGGAAGCTGAAAGAGTTCTGATCTCGCCGGCAGCGATCTGACTTCTTTCGGCCAGTTTTCTAACTTCTGTGGCAACTACAGCAAATCCTTTGCCGTGCTCGCCGGCGCGCGCTGCTTCAATTGCGGCGTTCAAGGCCAGCAGGTTGGTCTGTCGTGCTATTTCTTCAATGATGGCAATTTTTGAAGCGATACTGTTCATGGCAATAACCGTTTCATTAACGGCATCACCACCTGCCTTGGCATCACGTGCCGCTTTATTGGCCATTTTTTCAGTCTGCATCGAATTGTCGGCATTGTGCTGGATATTTGAGCTCATCTGTTCCATGGAGGCTGAGACCTCTTCGCAGGCGGCTGCCTGATTGTTGGCCCCGCTCGAGAGTTGCTCGGCACTTGAAGAGAGCTCGTTACTGCCGGTGGCAACATTTTCAGCCGCGAGACGAATCTCTGAAGCCACGCGAGTCAGGTTTCTAACACAATTATTTAGATTGGTTTTGATGTCGTTGAAATCGCCATTGTAATTTTCGGTAATTTCGGGGGGCAGCTCACCGTTTGAAATCTGGTCAACATATCTGGCAGCAACTCTGAGCGGGTTAATAACGGCATCGAGAGTATTGTTAACCCCTTCAATTATTTTGCGGAATTCACCCTGATGCTTTGATGCGTCGGCGCGGGTCGCAAGTCGCCCCGCCACCGCAGCCTCTGCCAGGACGTTGGCATCTGAGGCCAGCATTCTGATGTTTTCGATACAATTATTCAAATTCATTTTAATCAGGTTGAAGTCGCCCTTGTAGTCGGCTGTTATAAGGGGTGGGAGGTCGCCTCTCGCGATGCGGTCAAAATTTTGCGCGGCAACGTTCAATGGCTCGATTACCGCATCGAGTGTTTCATTCACGCCTGTCAGAATCGGGCGAAATTCGGCATTGATCAGTTCTGCCCGCCCGCGGGTGGCGAGTTTGCCGTTTTTGGCCGCCTGAACCAGTAATGACATTTCTGTTTTGAACAGTTCAATAACGTTGTTGATTCCTGAGCTGACGTTCCAGGATAACACGCAGATCAGCAGAAGAATGATCAGAGAGATAACCACTGACATTTTCAGGACGTTGGCAAATGAATTGTTAACATTGGCAAGGGATTCAAGAAAATCCTGATGATATGTCGATGCGCCGATAACCCAGTCCCAGGGGGCATAATAAAGCAGCGCGGCGAATTTGGTTTTTGCAACCTTTTCACCCTTTTCGAGCCAGGGATAAAAATACATGACCGGTTTACCGTCTTTGGCAGTTTCAAGAGATTTTGCCACCATTTCCTGGATTACCAGCCTGCCGTTGGTATCTTTGGTGTCGCTTAAATCAACGTTTGGCCCAAGAACCCGGTGAATGATGGTTTTATGTTTCTGGTCGCCGTCACCGCCAAGAATATAGACGTAGCCGGTTTTGCCGACATTGACATCATTTATAGCCTTGCGAAGGTCGCTGACCATTTCGATCGGTATGCCAACGTAGAGCATGCCGATAATTTTGCCGGCGCTATCTTTTATACCTTCGTAAGCGGCTATGTACCATTGATCAACTACGAATGCCCGGCCGATATACGTCTCGCCGCGCATTACCGTCTCGACAACCTTGTTCGGCTTACCGTCAGGGTTGATGGCAGGAATGTAGGTGCCGATGGCGCGTTTGCCATCGCTGCCGATTACATTGGTTGCCACCCGAAGCATGTCACCCTGGTTGTTCATCAATTGAAATATGGTACAGGTGCCGCCAACCATTGCTTTAACTTCATCAACGAAGATGGTTTTTTTACTGGCAGCAAAGTTCTGTTCAAGCCAGTTGTTACCAGCCAGAAAAATCGGCAGCTGGATTTTGGTCGTCTTATGATTGAACTGGTTTACGGCATCCCAGGTAACAGATTCTCTGGCAAGCC
>JAQUZA010000330.1:1841-4511 GCA_028691595.1 Candidatus Rifleibacteriota bacterium | reverse complement strand
ATGGCCGGCGAACTGGTTGGCCGGTTTGGCTATGACCGGGCCTCATTGCCATGCATTTCGCTTTGCACTCCTTCAGCCACCTTCACCGCTATTGCCAACGATTATGGCTACGAACAGGTTTTTAAGCGCCAGGTTCAGGGGCTTGGTCAGACTGGTGACATTCTGATCGGCTTATCGACCAGCGGCAACTCGCCTAATATCGTTGAAGCCTTCAAGACTGCAGCCGAACAGAAAATCACCACCATTGCCATGACCGGCAGCCGCGACTCGAAACTGTCAGAGATTGCCGATATCACGGTGCGGGCCCCGTCGGCAAAAACCCCGCGCATTCAGGAAATCCATGGCCTGCTGCTGCACAGCATGTGCCGGGCCATCGAAGAGGAAATGTTTCCTGGCAAAGCTGCTGCCCCTGCCTTGCCGGCCAGAAAGATTCTCAACGGCGATGATATCAATGTTCTTGCCCGGGCAATGTCTGGTTATCAGTCGGTTTTTACCAACGGCTGTTTTGACATACTCCACCCGGGGCATGTTTATGTGCTCAATGAGTCACGAAAAGCCGGCGAATTGCTGATTGTCGGTCTCAATACCGACGCATCGATCAAACGCCTCAAAGGCCCCACCCGGCCATATCACCGTTTTGAAGATCGTGCCATGGTATTGGCAGCCCTTGAATGCGTCGACTATGTTATCGGCTTCAACGAAGACACGCCGGCAAAACTCATTGAGGCCCTTACCCCGAAAATTCTCATCAAAGGCGGTGACTACACCCCCGATACCATTGTTGGTGCTGACTGGGTAACCAGTCATGGCGGTTGTGTTAAGGTTATACCGCTGCTTGAAGGGCACTCGACCACAGGAATACTCACCAATGGCAATGGAAAATAAACACAGCTGCTCAATAGCAGGCGTTGTTCCGGCACGAATGGGCTCAACCAGATTACCCGAAAAAATGCTCGCCGACCTGTGTGGCACCCCGCTGGTGGTCATGACCGCGCGTTCGGCTATGCAGAGCGGCGCGTTCACTGAAGTTATGGTCGCTACCGATTCCCCACGCATCGTCGAAGTCGTCGAAAAAGCAGGTTTCAGGGCCTTTCTTACTGATCCTGAGTTGCCCTCCGGCACCTGTCGGGTTGGCGAGGTGGCAAAACTCACCGATGCCGACGTTTATGTCAATATTCAGGGAGATGAACCCCTGATAGATGGCGAAGGTCTGCGACGCGTGGCTGCGGCATTTGCCGATAGAAGTGTCAAAATGGCAACCCTCTCTTTTCCTTTGCGGGCCGAAGACGAAGACAACCCCAATGCTGTTAAACTGGTTGTCGATGCAGCTGGCGATGCACTTTACTTCTCACGCAGCATTATTCCGTTTCCGCGCAGTCGCGACAATTTCTCGCCACGCAAGCATATCGGCGTTTACGGTTACCGCCGCGAAACCCTTTTAAAGCTGCTCGAACTGCCGCCATGCGACCTGGAAAAAATCGAAAGTCTCGAGCAGCTCCGGGCCCTCTACCATGGCATAAAAATCAGAGTTCTTGCCGCTGCCCGCGATTCAATCGGTGTCGATACTCAGGCTGACCTCGAAAGGGTCAGAGCTGAACTGGCAAAACGCGGTTCTTCCGCCTGAACGTTCAATTTTACCTTAACTGCTGAAAAGCTGAGACCTGCTTAAAGTCTGGGGGAATGAAAATGTCGCATTATGTATTTATCACCGGTGGGGTTCTTTCTTCGCTTGGCAAAGGCATTACAGCAGCCTCTCTCGGCATGCTGCTCAAGGCACGCGGGCTCAACGTAACCATAATGAAGTGCGACCCGTATCTGAACGTTGACCCGGGCACCATGAGCCCGCACCAGCATGGCGAAGTATTCGTGACCGAAGACGGAGCCGAGACCGACCTCGATCTTGGTCACTACGAACGCTTTATCGACACGAATCTGAGCCGCAGCAACAGTATCACCACCGGCCAGGTTTATTCCACGGTTATTGCCAAAGAACGGCGGGGCGACTATCTTGGGGCCACGGTGCAGGTTATTCCGCATGTCACCAATTGTATTAAAGACAGCATTATCAGGGCAGCCACCATCAACGATGCCGATGTCACCATAGTCGAAGTCGGTGGTACGGTCGGAGACATTGAAAGTTTGCCTTATCTTGAAGCCATCAGGCAGATGCGCAGCGATGTTGGCCGCGACAATGTCTGCTACATTCATGTAACCTATATCCCCTATTCAAAGGCAATTGGTGAAATGAAGTCAAAACCGACCCAGCACTCGGTTAAAGAGATGCGGGCCATCGGCCTGGCACCCGACATCATCGTCTGCCGCACCGGCAGATCTCTGACCCGTGAGGTCAGGGCAAAAATTTCGCTGTTCTGCGACATCGATGCCGACAGTGTTCTTGAAGCCAGGGATGTTGACTGTCTTTATGAAGTTCCCATCGAGATGGAAAAGCAGAACTTTTCAGAGCTGGTTCTGAAGCGATTCCGACTTGGTGCCGCTGAACCCGATCTGTCGCAGATCAAGCAGCTCATTCGCATGGTTAAGAACCCGCAGACAGACAAGATTCGCATTGGCCTGGTCGGCAAGAGGTCGGCGAGCAGTTGCCCGATTTTGACTCTTTTCATTCAATGACCTCAGGGTTCAGGATTTCTTCAACTGCGCTCGAGAATCATA
>JAQUZA010000330.1:0-1831 GCA_028691595.1 Candidatus Rifleibacteriota bacterium | reverse complement strand
CAAGTATATGAAACTGGCAGATGCCTATCTGAGCGTCATCGAGTCGTTACAGCATGCGGCGGCCCATTTTGATGCCGCCCTCGATCTGGTCTGGGTTTCTTCGGAGCAGGTCGAGAAAGATGGTGCCGAAAGTCTGCTCAAAGACCTGCACGGAGTTATTGTGCCGGGCGGGTTCGGCGAACGGGGTATCGAAGGCAAGATTCTGGCGGTGCAATATTGTCGCGAGAAAAAAATACCGTTTTTTGGTCTCTGTCTGGGCATGCAATGTGCGGTCATCGAGTTTGCCCGCAATGTTGCCGGCATTGCTGATGCGGGCTCATCTGAGTTTAACGCGACCAGCCCGGTAATAACCATGCTGGGTTCAGGGCAACCCGGCAACATCAACACCGGGGCCGGAATGCGTCTCGGGGCTCTGCCCTGCCGCATTGGCGAAAACACTCTGGCGGCATCTCTCTATGGTTCGACGCTCATTTATGAGCGCCACCGCCACCGTTATGCGGTCAACAGCGAGTATCGCGCCCGCATCGCCCGCAAAGGTCTCGTAGTAAGCGGAACCAGCCCCGATGAGCAGGTTGTCGAAATCGTTGAAATCAAAGACCACCCGTTCTACATTGCCTGCCAGTATCACCCTGAATTCAAATCGCGCCCGATGCGCCCCCACCCTCTATTCAAAGGTTTTTTCGCCGCCGCCCTTAAAAAAGCAAAAGCCTGAAGCCGATAAGAAGCTAATTAAAAAGTTAGTGGTCTGAGCCGGAGTCTGGTGAGGTTTGAGAAGGCCTTGATCAGAGGCCTGAAAGAAAACTCTGAATTGCCTGGGCGGCATTACCTGTCACAAGAAGAGGTTCAAGGGTAGCCATTATTTTGCCGCGTTTGATTTTTGGCAACATGGCCTTGATTTTTTCGACCGCTGCGGGGCGCATACTGAATTCTTCAACGCCGATACCCAGCAATGCCAGAAAACCGGCGGGGTCTGAAGCCATTTCGCCGCAGATACCGATCTTGATACCCAGGCGCTGGGCATCTTTAACGCACACATTGAGAAAGCGCAAAAAAGCGGGGCAAAGATAGTCTGCAAGCCCGGCAAGCTTCTCGTTGGTACGGTCAATCGCATAAAAAAACTGCAACAGATCGTTGGTGCCAAGGCTGATGTATTTGGTATACCTGCTGATTTCTTCAAGCATGAAGGCAGCAGAAGGCACTTCGAGCATGATTCCCCATTCTGGAACCTTTGCGGGCTTAACTTCGTCAATAACACGCTGGTAAACCTCAGCAATAGCAGCAAGTTCAGAGGCTACCGCCACCATGGGAAAAATAATACGGCAGTTGCCGTGCTGAGCAGCCTTGATCATGGCCCGAAGCTGCGGAACGAGGATATCAGCGCGCGAGAGCGAAAAACGTACTGATCTGAAGCCCATAGCGGGGTTTTCTTCACGGGCAAGCGGCACATAGCGCAACGGTTTGTCTGAGCCGATATCGATACTGCGCAAAACGGCCATTTCAGGAGCAGCCTTGACCACTCTTGTATAAACATCGCATTGAAATTTTTCGGAAGGCAGATCCATGCTTTCCATAAAAACAAATTCACTTCTGAATAAACCAATACGCCTGACATCTAGCTTTTTCAGAAGTGCAAGCTCTTCGGTGCGGGCAACATTAACGCCAATCTTCACTCTAAATCCATCTGCAGTGGTATCAGAAAGCGGCTCAGAGCTCTCGATACGCTTCAAACCGGCACGGTATTTCTTAACTTCTCCGGGTTCCGGGTTCAGCATGACCCGGCAGGCATTGCGGTTATCGATAAGAATCATATCACCGGTTCTGGCCACAAGCG
>JAQUZA010000329.1 GCA_028691595.1 Candidatus Rifleibacteriota bacterium | reverse complement strand
CAAATGTCCGCAGGATGCTGAAAAATCAGGACAACATCAGAATCGTTGCCGAAGCACGCAATGGCCGTGAAACAATCGACAAGGTCAAAGAAATGCAACCGCACATCGTTCTGATGGATATCAACATGCCTGAACTCGATGGCCTCAAAGCTTCCGAGATCCTGGCCAAAGATTTTCCCAATGTCCAGACGGTGATAATGTCTATCCAGAGTGAACAAGAGTATTTTCGCCGGGCAATGAAGGCTGGTGCCAAAGATTTTCTGGTCAAGCCCTTTTCGACCAACGATCTGGTCGAAACCATCAACAACGTTTTTAACAGCTGGCTCAAAGACAAACCCGAACTTTTTGCCAATGAGCCAAGTGCCGATATTCTAACCTTCTTCGCCACTAAAGGTGGGGTCGGTCGCACGACCCTGGCCGTCAACCTGGCCGCCAGCCTGGCCCTCAAAGGCAAAAAAACTTTGCTCATCGATGCCTCGCTGCAGTTTGGCGATGTGGGCATCACCCTGAACCTGGCCGCCAAAAAGACAATCTCAAATGTTGTTGAATCGGGCGAATTCGGGTTTAACGACATCGAAAAGAACATCACCAGACACGACAGCGGTCTCGACCTGCTTCTGGCCCCTCGCGAACCGGCTTTTGCCGACGCGGTCAAGACCGAGCATCTGCTCAAAATCATCGATATGGCCCGGCCGTTCTACCAGTATATTATTTTTGACATGCCGCCAATGATCACTGAAAAAGAGCTCGCCATTCTTGATCGCAGCACTATGGTGCTGCTGGTGGCCACACTCGAAATCAGTTCTCTCAAGAACACCAAAATCTGCTTAAAAACCTTTTCTGATATCAACTTTGACATGACAAAAGTGAAGCTGATCCTGAACAAGGAAATTTCTAACGTCGGCATAGGCAAAACCGACCTTGAAGCCGGGTTGGCTATCCCGGTTTATGCTACTGTCCCCATGGAATCAGAGATCGCCCAGCGTTCATTGAACCAGGGCGAGCTGATCGTAATAAAATCGCCGGCAAGCGCCATCGGTCGTTCAATTCTCGGTATGGCCGAACGTCTGGTAGGCACTCAGGCCCGACCTGAGACCGGCAAGAGTGCGATTCTAAAAATTAAAGATCTGCTTTTTGGCTCAAATTAACGGAGGTAAGTAATGGGTGGTCTGCTTTCACGCTTGAATGAAGAAAAGAAAACCGAAAAATCAGGAATCATGGAATCCGCCACGACCCGTGAAATTTCTGGCTTTGAGAGACTTAAAGAACGCGTTCACACCAAACTTATAGACGATATGCCGGCCGCAATCATGGCCGAAACCAATGTCGACAAAAAACGCAACATGTTGCGCGAGCGCATTTATGCGGTAATTGCCGAAGAAAGCCCGAAAGCCAACATTTCGCTGGCGCAGCGCGAAACCGAAGCGCTGACTAACACCCTCCTCGACGACATGGTTGGTTTTGGCCCCATTCAGCCACTGCTCGATGAAGAAGACATTTCTGAAGTCATGGTTAACGGCCCTTTCCAGATTTATTACGAAAAAAAGGGCAAACTCATTCTTTCTGACATCAAATTTAAAGACAATGACCACGTGATGCGTATTATCGAACGCATCGTTGCCCCGATCGGTCGCCGTATCGACGAATCAGTGCCCTATGTTGATGCCCGCCTGCCTGACGGCTCCCGCGTTAACGCCATTATTCCGCCGCTGGCACTGAATGGTCCGACCGTTACCATCCGAAAATTTAAAAAAGAAGCTCTCGGCATTCAGGATCTGGTCAAATTCGGCACCCTGAGCCAGGAAATGGCCTCTTTCATTGAAGCCTGTATTAAAGTGCGCCTCAACATCGTCGTTTCCGGTGGTACTGGTTCAGGTAAAACCACGACTCTCAACATTCTCAGCTCGTTCATTCCTGAAGATGAACGCATTATCACCTGCGAAGACGCCGCCGAACTTCAACTGCGTCAGCCTCACGTGGTTCGCCTCGAAACCCGCCCGGCCAACATTGAAGGCAAGGGCGAAGTTACCATGCGCGAACTCATCAAAAACACGCTCCGTATGCGTCCTGAACGCGTAATCGTCGGCGAATGCCGCGGTGGTGAAGCCCTCGACATGCTTCAGGCCATGAACACCGGTCACGACGGCTCACTGACCACCGGCCACGCCAACACGCCGCGCGACATGCTCGCCCGTCTCGAAACAATGGTTCTCATGGCCGGTATGGATTTGCCGGTTCGCGCTATTCGTGAACAGATAAGCGCTGCGGTGCATATGATCGTGCAGCAGTCACGTCTAAAAGATGGCTCACGCAAAATCACTTATCTGACCGAGATCCAGGGCATGGAAGGCGACAAGGTCGTCACCCAGGATATTTTCAGATTTGAACAAACCGGCGTTGATGAAAAGGGTAAGATTCAGGGCCGCCTCAAACCAACCGGTATCAGGCCCAAATTTGCGTCTAAATTTGCGGAATTTGGCATAACCTTGCCTCCGAACGTTTTTACCGATACGGCAAAAGGGTGGTAAAACTTGATTCAGCTTATTTTTGTAGGTTTTGTGGGCGTAGCAACTCTGTTGTTTGTGCTGTTGCTCTTCTCAATTCTCGGCAAACCGCCGGGTGAAGAAGTACGCCAGCGCATGGAACAATACCTCGTCGAAACTGAGATGGCCGCCGAGCAGTATCATGACCCCGATGAGGATGAGAAAGAGCCAATTGAGGTCAATGACGACGACTACCTGAAAGAAACCAGGGGTGGCGGTGGCGGGGCAAAAAAGATTCTTGCCAATATGGGTACCATCATCACCCCAAAGGGTATGGCGCTCAGAATTGCCGATCAGCTGGCCAAGGCCGATATTCCACTTAAAGCCAACGAGTTTGTTGCCATTCAGTTTCTCGCGATTATGATCGGCCTCATTGTGGCGATGGGTCTGTTGAAAAACCTGCTGCTCGCAGTGGTCTTCGCCTTTGCCGGTTATTTTGTGCCGTTGATCTGGGTTTCTTACGTTAAAGGCCAGCGGGTTGCCGCGTTCAACGCCCAGATTCTCGACACCCTGGTAATGCTCGCAAACGGCCTCAAAGCCGGTTACTCTTTCCTGCAGTCTCTCGAAATGGTATCAAGGGAAACCCTGCCGCCTATGGGTAAAGAGCTCAAGAGAGTTCTCAAAGAAAACAGTCTGGGTATCAACCTTGAAGATACTCTCATGGCCTTGAATCTGCGTGTCGAAAGTGAAGACTGGGATCTGGTCACCACCGTAGTTCTCATACAGAGACAGGTCGGCGGCAACCTCGCCGAAATTCTCGAAAAGATTGGCTACACCATCAGACAGCGCATGAAGATCAAAGGTGACATTCAAACCAAAACAGCTCAGGCTAAAATTTCAGGGTTGCTGGTCGGCTTATTGCCTATTCTTCTCGGGGTCGCCATTTTTGCCATCAACCCCGGCTTTATCATGAAGCTTTTTACCTTCCAGTATGGCATGTTCAGAGGCTGGTTCGTTGTAGTCGCCGGCGCGATCTGGGAAGGCCTGGGCATGTATATTATTAACCAGATAGTTGATATCGAAGTGTGAGGAGGCAGAAATGAACATTATTTTCATGGCTCTGGGCGGGTTTATCATCTTCCTCGTCATCCTTCTGTTGTTTCCATCTGGCAGCAAAAGTGATATTCAGGGGCGACTCGCCTCACTCGAAGATACCCCAGACTTCAAAACCGCCGAAGTCCAGGAAGCCGAGCTGAACAGGCCGTTTGTCGATCGCGTTATCAGACCTTTCCTCGCCAACCTGGCGGGCAAACGTGACCCGAAAGAAATGAAGAAGGTTCAGAAGGGCACCCTTAAGAAAGAACTTTCTCAGGCCGGTTACCCGGGTGGCCTCACGGTCAGCGAATTTGCCGTTATTCAAAATCTGTTTCGCGTCATTGCCCCCGCCAGTCTTGCCGCCATGGCAATTGTCGTTGCCCCGCAGCTGACAATTCTGGCTGCTCTTATGGGCGCTATTATCGGGTTTCTAGGACCGCGCATGTTTCTCAAACGCCGCATAGCAGACCGCCTGCACGGAATTCAACGCCAGCTGCCCGATGTTCTCGACCTGCTGACCGTTGCCGTAGAAGCAGGTCTTGGCTTTGACGCAGCCTGTGACAAGGTTGTCGAAAAGATGCGTGGCCCGATTCCGACCGAGTTTGGTCTGACTTTAAGACACATGCGTATGGGCCAGTCAAGAAGAGATGCTTTCAAAGGGCTGGGCGACCGTGTCGATCACCCCGACCTCAATGCGTTCATTTCGGCGATTATTCAGGCTGACCAGCTGGGTGTTTCGATCGGGCAGGTTCTGCGCATTCAGTCGGAACAGCTGCGTGACAAGCGCCGCCAGCGCGCCGAAGAAGAAGCAGCCAAAGCACCGGTTAAGATGATGATTCAGCTCGTTTTCTTCATCTTTCCGAATGTTGGTATTGTAATTGGCTGCCCGGCTATTTTTCAGATGATTGAAGTTCTTTCGCAGAACCCGATGTAA
>JAQUZA010000328.1 GCA_028691595.1 Candidatus Rifleibacteriota bacterium | reverse complement strand
CAAAAAGCAACACTTATTTTTAGCATATGCTACTAACAACAAACTAAAACACGCATAAATTAAGGGCTACCGCCATAACAAATTTTTTATTCACTCCAGAAACTGCAATTCAAATTAACCCTGAATTCCGCGTGGCATTGTCGTATCTCATCAGAGGGGGGGTTCTCCGGGGCCATTACACACCTGCGTCCGGCAGGTCGATTCAATCAATAGTTGCAGAAATCTGACCGAGCAATCAATTCCATCGAAAGGCATCAATTTTCCTGCCAATAGCGCTACAGCAATGAAGAAAACCAGAACAACGAAGTTCATGTTGTCATGGCGGGAGCTTCAAGCTTTACTGGTGCCAGCGAAGAACCTGTTTACAGGGAAAATACAGATTTGCCCTTGCCTGAACTAACCAGAGAATTGATTACCCGCTCAGGGCCACAACCAGAAGCAGACCAATAAGAGAATTTGCAACAGTTGGGTGAACGAGAAATTTTATTATAAATTTTGCCGTCCGATGATATAATTTTGTATTAGCAAATATTACGGCATTGTGACTGGCAGACCGGATATTTCAAAATTGCAAAATTTGAAAGGAATTTGAATGACTAAAATTGTTGTTATTGGTGGATCTGCAGCGGGTCCGAAGACCGCAGCCCGTGCCCGGCGCCTCGATGAACACGCTGAGATAACCATTATCCAGAAATCTCCTGATCTCTCGATGGCATCTTGCGGTTACCCATATTTTGTTGGCGGTTTTTTTGACGACCGCAATCAGCTGCTCTGTACACCCACCGGTGTGGTTCGCGACCCCAAATTTTTTATGGCCGCCAAGGGAATTGTTGCCAAAACCTCAACAGAAGCTCTTTCAATTGATCGTGAACGCAAAATCGTCACAGTAAAAGATTTGAATTCACACTGCGCTGAAGAACTGTCATATGACAAACTTGTTCTTGCAACCGGGGCCAAACCGAGAATGCCGAGGGTTCCCGGAATCGATCTTGAAGGTATCACCACCCTTCAATCGATGAAAGATGCCGATTTTCTAAGAAAAATCGCCGAAGAAAAGAAAATAAAGAAAGCCGTTATTATTGGTGGTGGCCTGATAGGTATCGAAACCTGCGAAGCATTGCACCTGGCTGGAATCAAACTGACAATAGTTGAAATGCTGCCCCAGCTTCTGTCGTTTCTCGATATGGAAATGGCAAAGCTTGTCGAAAACCATGTTCGCAGCAAGGGAGCCAATGTTATTTCAAGCAATGGCCTTGCCGAATTCCTTGGCGAAAATGGCAAACTGACTGGCATCAAGCTGCAGAACGGCATCGAGCTCGACTGCGAACTGGCAATCATTGCTATTGGGGTTATTCCTAACACTGACCTGGCCTCTCAGGCCGGTATCGAAATCGGCACCACCGGCGGGATTCTTGTAAACAGCCATATGCAGACATCAGACCCTGATATTTATGCAGTTGGCGACTGCGTCGAAACAACTCAGCGTCTTACCGGCAAAAAGGTTCTGGCCCCCTATGGCGACCTTGCCAATCTGCAGGGCCGTGTCGCCGGTGAAAATATTATCGTCGGTAACAAAAAAGAGTTTCCGGGCACAATTCAGACCGGTATCTGCAAAGTTTTTGATTTTTCTGCCGGCTCAACCGGCCTTTCAGAGAGGGCTGCCAAAGCCGCCGGTTATGACTTTGAAACAGTTATCAATGCCAGCCCTGATAAGCCAGGCTTCATGAAGGGCCTTTTGCTCGTCACCAAGCTGGTCGCTGACCGCAAAACCCGCAAAATTCTCGGGGCTCAGTGCGTGGGCCCGGGCGATGTTTCAAAGCAGATTGCCGAGTGGGCCATGGCTATTCTTGGTGGCCTGACCGTAGAAGATATGACCAATGCCGATCTTCCCTATGCCCCGCCGTTTTCTCTGGCTATTGACCACGCAATTGCCGCAGCCCACCTGATGCAGAACAAGCTGGACGGCCTGATGATGGGCATTTCAGCAACCGAAGTCAAGCAGCTTATCGACTCGGGCAACCGGCCTTTCGTGCTTGACGTGCGCGGATCAGACGAGTATGAGGCCATGCGACTTGGGATCGGTGAAGATCTGATACCGCTTGGAGCGCTGCGCACCAGAATGAAAGAGCTGCCAGCCGACAAAAATGCTCTCATCGTTGCATACTGCAAAATCTCGTTGCGCGGTTATGAAGCCGCCCGGATTCTTGCCGGCCATGGTTACACCAATGTTAAGGTTATGGAAGGCGGCATAATGGCCTGGCCATTCCCGCGCGAAAAGTAACATCACACCTGCTACTGCAGCAGATGCTTAACACAGGCATCTGCTGCAGTTTTATTTAAGTTCTTGCCACAACACAAAGGAAATTGCCGATGAAAATGTCGCTCGACTGCATCCCATGCTTTATTCGCCAGGCTCTTGACGCTGCCAGAATGACCTCAGACAACCCTGCAGTTCACGAGAAAATTCTCAGCGAAGTCTTGCAATGGGCATGTAACGTCGATCTTAAACAGCCTGCCCCAATGATCGGGCAACGCATTCATCAGCGACTGCGGCAGATTGTCGGCAGAGACGACCCTTACCGCAATGCCAAAGATCATCAGAACAACATGGCAATGGCAATGCTTCCCGAATTGCAAGCCAGAATAGATGCGGCCTCAGACCCTTTAGACATGGCGCTGCGCATAGCAATTGCCGGCAACGTAATCGATCTGGGGGTACCCGGCACGGTAACTGACTTTAAAATTCGCGAGACCCTTGAAAATTGCCTGACAGAGCCATTAATCGGCAAGCCCGAAGAATTTAAAGCTGCCGTGGCCAAAGCCAGAAAAATTCTGTATCTGACCGACAATGCCGGCGAAATTGCCTTTGACCGGCTGCTTATCGCACGTTTGCGGCCAGAGCGGGTTACGGTAGCGGTGCGCGGCGGACCGGCCATCAATGATGCCACCATACCAGATGCAATCGCTGTGGGCATGCCCGAGCTGGTTAAGGTAACCGACAACGGCTCTGACGCACCGGGAACAGTGCTGTCAGATTGCAGCCAGTCGTTCAGACAGCTGTTTAAAGAAGCAGACATGATCATCGCCAAAGGTCAGGGCAATTTTGAAACTTTAAGTGATGAACCGGGCAACATATTTTTTCTGTTCAAAGCCAAATGCAAAGTCATTGCCGACCACGCCGAAGTTAAGCTTGGCTCTCATGTGGTTACCAGTTTTTATACTTCAGACAACTGATCATTTAACTGGTTCTCTGTTGAAAAATGCGAATTGATAAAACCTGGCCGGCCATGAATAAGGGTGTTTTCAGGGTATTGCGTGCAGGCCGCCCACCGGCATAAGCACATGAATTTTATCATTAACTTCAAAAAAATTGTTATTACGGGCATCTGACTGGTTGATTTCTGTGACTGCTTTTTCGGCATTGCCACCGCAGCGGCAGTTACCGCATGCCTTGCCTTCTCTGGAATCATTCTGAACAACTGCGGTCAGTTCTACACCACCAATATCAACCACATACAAAGCCATTCCACGGCAGGGCTTTTCGGCAGATTTTACAATACCCGCGAATAAATTCATGCAGGGAAAGGGCAGGCTATCTCTCATGAGAGTTATGGCATGACTGTCTATGGCGACTTTAGAAAATGGCTGCCCCTCGTAAGGAACCTGCAGCCTCAGGCCGTGGCAATGAATTTCGGCCAGACCATTCTGATTCACAAAGAACTTTTCAGCGGTCAGCACTGTATATCTGGGCAGAACATTGTCGAAATCAGTTTCTCTGCGTTCAGGGGAATTGCTCGAAAGAACTGCCGGAAAGGTCTCCCAGAAAGTTCCGGTTTTGATAAGATGGCCGCTTTTCATCAATGCCAGCCGTTCACCCATGAATCTGGCCTCTTCAAGAAGATGAGTGACAAGAATGACCGTAAGATTCAATTTGCTGATAATACGGTTAAAATCTCGCATCAGCGGGGTTTTTGACTCGCTGTCGATACCCGAAAAAGGTTCGTCGAGAAAAAGTATCTCGGGGTCAACGGCCAGAGCTCTGGCAAGAGCGGCTTTTTTTGCCTCACCGCCAGACAGCGAGAACGGGTATCTATCAGCCAGATGGCTGATACCAAGCATTTCAAGCAGCCCGGTCACTTTTGATCGCGCCTGCTGTTCTGTGGCACCGGCGGCTTCGAGCCCGAATGAAACGTTAGAATATACCGTTTTATGCGGGAACAAAGCATTGCTCTGGTAAACATAGCCGATACGTCTTTTGGCCGGGTCAAGCTGCCCGGCGGCAACGCCCGAAAAAGTTATCGACCCCGAAAACTCGCAGAACCCTGCAATGACGTTCAGAAGGGTGCTTTTTCCGGCACCATTGGGCCCCAGCAGCACAATTTTTTCACCCTTTTGTATCTGCAGGTTGATTTGCTTGAGAACAAAATTAGACAGGTTTTGAAGTTCAATGGCGAAATTCATGAATGATCTTTCTTTTTCCACTTGCCAACGGTTTTTATCGCCACATACTGTATCAACC
>JAQUZA010000327.1 GCA_028691595.1 Candidatus Rifleibacteriota bacterium | reverse complement strand
AATAATTCCACCGGAAGCAAAAAAAACATTTATAAAATGCAGTTTGTGAAAGCCTCAATTGGTAGGTTTAGTATACAGCTAGGCACCAAAAAATGGGCTACAAATTGTAAAAAAGTTAATTGTCATAAACAACAAAAGCCGCTTAAAAGCGGCTTTTTTCAGGCAGAGGCCATATTCTTTAATGCTTTTATAGCAACTTCATTACCTTGAGCCGCTGCTTTTTAGGCTTATAAAGTCAGCTGAACAGCATAGCAGCACTCAAAGCCGGGGTGAGCATCCTTGTCCGCCTCTCTGTAAGCATAGGGGTAACAGCAATAAACCGCCTGCATGCTTTTGCCATTTTCTTTTTTGTCAACGGTCATTGCACAATACTTGCAATAGCAGCAGGCGGACTCCCCATAGGTCTTCAGACCGAACTTATTCCTTCGCTCACAGGTGTATGCAGATTGCGGTTTGCCCTTCTTACCAATGTATTTAACGGAATAGGAAAAACCTTTGGTTGCAGCTTCCTGCTTAAATTTATCGATTTGCTTGCGAACATATTCTTTTTTTCTTTCTTCCTTAAGCGAGATGAAGAATTTATCGGGGCTTTTCACATCGCTCATGTCGATGCCTTCTTCGCTGATGGCAAATCTGGAAAAATCCACGGCATCATCGTCATTGCCCTTAGTCCAAACGACCCGATAGATATACGGAGCCTCGTCATCAAACTCCTCATCATACAGGTGCAGATAGATAGCGAAGGTCTTGTCATAGTTGGAAAGCCGCTTGTCCAGCACTTCAAACACACGCATTGGATGACTCCACTTCATCTTGGTATCGGTGTCCTCATTCAAATACTGAATCTGGCCGTTTTCCCATTTGTCTCGTACGTCAAACACCCAGCAAACCCGGTAGCCCAGCCCCCGGAAGAATTCATTTCTGTCATTAAATTCTTCAGCGGTAATCGGGCTATGCTGCATTTCAATCACGGTATTGTTGATAAGGATATCGGCTCTATGTGTAGAGCCCCTGTATTTCACAACGACTTCCCTCGTATCAGCAGGGAACAAGCTCTGCATTGCAATATGCCATTCTGACATATCGTAGTGCCAACTGTCCGCGCACTCGTTGGCGGTGTGCGCAAAATGGTCTACTTTTTGAAGACCCGACCGAAGTATAACAGTGCTGTTGCACACCGGGCAGCGGTATTGTGTTTCTCGGTTTGCTTCAATTGCTTCTATCCGATGTCCATTTTCATCTAAAGCAAAAAACATGTAGCGTTTCCTCCTCTAATGTATCCTCATTCAACTTTTAACGTAACGCAAAAAAAGCCGCCTGACCAACCATTTGTCTGTAATGATACATCATCAACCCATAAGTGGCAAGGCTTAAAGCCTGCCTACAGCACCAAAATTATTAACTCTGCTCGTAAAAGGAAGTTTCTTCTGTTATAATGATTTTTATAGAAGAGAGCATTCCAAAATCGTATCAAGGTCTTTATATTGAAAATATGATGTCGAGTATAGAAAAAATACTGCAGCAGATCAAGCAGGGTGAAGGTTTAGAGCTGGAATTTAAAGAAGCCGAAAATAGGCTGAACCGTGATATTTTTGAAACTGCCTGCGCCTTTATGAACAGAATCGGTGGCACAATACTGGTTGGTGTCAGCGATAAAGGCGAAATTAAAGGTATCAGTCTGCAGCATGCTGCACAGATGAAGAAAGACTTTGTTACAGCTATCAACAACCCTCAGAAAATAAGCCCGCCAGCTTATCTTTCAATTGACGAAATCATGCTCGAAAATAAACTGATTCTGCGAATCTACGTGCCGGAAAGCTCACAGGTGCATCGCTGTAGTGGCCGCATCTACGATCGCAATGAAGACAGCGACCTCGACATTACCGATCACACCAATCGAGTAGCGACTCTTTATCAGCGTAAGCAGGCGATATTTAGTGAAAACAAGGTTTATCCCTTTGCAGGGCTCAAAGACCTTCGAGCTGATCTTATCGAGAAATGCCGTAAAATGGCCGGCCTCTGGGTGCCGGGCCACCCTTGGCAGCAGATGAATGACTTAGAATTGTTGCAAAGCGCACAGCTCTATTGTATCGATCACGAAACCGGCAAAGGCGGCGTGACTCTGGCAGGCATTTTGTTGCTCGGTCAAGATAATCTGATTCTTTCGGTTTTGCCATTCCACAAAACTGATCTGATTTTGCGCCGTATTGACCTCGATCGTTATGATGATCGAGACATTGTTACTACCAACCTTATCGACAGCTATGATCGTATTATGGCTTTTGTCAGTAAGCATCTGTCAGACCCGTTTTATCTTGAAGGCACAAACCGCATGAGCCTTAGAGATACCATTTTTAGAGAAGTCGCCTCGAATATTTTGATTCACCGAGAATACATGAATGCTTTTCCGGCCAAACTGATTATCGAGCGCGGCCAAGTTAAAACCGAAAACGCCAGTAAACCGCATGGCTTTGGCGTTCTGCAGCCCGAGACTTTCACGCCCTTTCCTAAGAATCCGGTAATTGCCAAGTTTTTTAGACAGATCGGTCGGGCAGATGAGCTTGGCTCAGGTATGCGCAAGATGATGCGTTACGGAAAAGTTTACGGTGGCGTAGACCCAGAACTGGTCGAAGACGATATCTTCAAAATTATAGTGAGATATCCCGATACAATGAATTATCCCGAACGTCCCGCGATAGTGAAAATAACTGATCAGGCACAAATTATAAAGGGGCCAGAGTCGGGGCCAGAGTCGGGGCCAGAGTCGGGGCCACAGTCAATTGCTCAAAGAATTGTTGTGGCACTCAAAAATGGGCCACTTTCGCGATCTCAGCTGGCAAGTGTTCTTGGCCATAAAAGCATATCGGGGAAACTTAAACTCAACATCAAACAAATGCTTGAGAAGGGCGTTATTGAATACACAATCCCCGACAAACCCAACAGCCGCCTGCAAAAATACCGGCTTAGAATAATCCAATTTTAAGATCAAATTGACTGAATTTCATGAATCCTTTCAAGATCGCAAAAAGGAACGCAAAGAAAAAGCCGCCTGAGTGGCGGCCAAATTTTCTTCATCCTTAACACCTTGCCAGGAAGCACAACGCTGAGGTTACACCGGCCAACCCAAGCACACCTTTAGTGTAACAGATTTAAGCTAAAAGGCAAATTTTTCATTAAATCAGCAGCTCAAGAGATTTGCGGAAAAATCACTAAATTTACTAAGATGCACAGCATTAGAAAAACAAAAGTTAAAACAACAAAAGCCGCTTAAAAAAGCGGCTTTTTGATTTGAAAGCGGGAAACGGGGTTCGAACCCGCGACCCTCAGCTTGGGAAGCTGATGCTCTACCAACTGAGCTACTCCCGCGAGCAGATACAATTTAACAGAAAAGATGATTATTGGCAAGCAGATTTTTTCTCGCTCAAAAGTTGTTTGGGGTACAACCTCTGAACGGGGCTGATCACTCGAATGGCTTGGTGTTGAGAGCCGTAGTATCAAGAAGTTCTGAAATGGGGGTGAAAGCTGCGTTCCAGTGGCTTCCGATGGTTACTTTTATCAGCTGGTCGTATGAAACGGGTGGGGTGCAGGTATTGCCGGTGTCTGAGCCGTTGGCAAAACGAATTGACTGTGCTTTTTGAATCTCTCTAATTTCTTCAATGCATAGCTTTTTCAGCGGATTCCAGAGCTTTTGCTCGGCAATGCTGTTGCCGGAGCCGGTGCTTGAGGCCGGTTTGGCCTCTGTGCTATGCAATACGCGGTCCCATTTTTTTGAGCCAACTTCTGTTTCTGTATGAGTGCTCGAAATTGTTATATACAAAAATGCGAAAAATGATAAAAGCAGTGCTAAATAGCTTGTCTTTGCAACTCTGCTTGCAACTTTGGTATGTTTGTTTTTTGGAGCAGGCGTTACTATAAAATTCTGAACCTGCACTTTTTCTTCGCGTTTTTGTAAGTCTATAGACTTAAGAGCTCCGCAATGAGTGCAAATCCTTGCTTCGGTCTCGTTAGGCTTTTTGCAATTTTGGCATTGCCAATTTTTTAAATTCTCTTTTGATTGATCCCTCAACATTTTTATTTCCCCAAATTATATTTGTTAAGAAAGAATGACACCGTTTTGCCGATACTTAATACTGAATACTTTAAAAGGAGCAATTATGCCTCTTAAACCTGAAGAAATTCTTGACGAACTCTCTCAGACAAATAACGCAAACAATGTGCCGACGAATAAGAACAATTATTCGAGAACACAACTGCTAACTGCAGCCCTCTTTGGGATAAACGAAATGCACGACGAATGTGTCGAGCTTCTCAGCAAACATAGCCCTTTTAACAAGGCACACAACACACACAAGGGTAACACTTGTTACAGATAAGGCAGATAAATGTCAGTCTTCTGACAAATAACCGTAAACATAGCCTGCGAAAGCGCATACGCTGATGATCATCGCCCACCAAATAAATCTGAATATTGACATGTTACACCTCCATGTAAGATGATATATACTACAACATATAAAGATAA
>JAQUZA010000326.1 GCA_028691595.1 Candidatus Rifleibacteriota bacterium | reverse complement strand
ATGACCAGTCTGGTTTTGCCATCTTTTAGGAGGCTTAAATTGACTGTGGCAGCTTTTCCGTTGTATATGGCCTGGTTGCGATTTCTGTCGAAAATTTCGATAAAGCCGGTGCTGGGCTCGATGAAAAAAGATTGCGGACACCCAAGGGCGGTCAGTCCGACTTTTATGGTTCTTGGGGTATCAAGATAAGATGCCTCGCAGATACTGCCGGAAAAAATGCCGGCAAAAACTGCAGCGAGCAACAAAAAAGAGAATGAAAGTTTAAAATTCATGCACGAATTCTAAACTACAATGTCTTAAACGTCAATACCCCGTGCATAAACTCCCGATGAGTCAGAACTCAGGCTGGCCAGGCATTAATCATCTACCCGCGCCGAATAACCGAGGCTGTTAATGGCAGCGATGATCGATTCATGGTTTACCGCGTGCCCAATGATCAAAGCTTTCTTTTCGGCGAGTATAATTTCAGCGGCGCTGACTCCGGGCATTTCAAGAACGGCTTGTCTGACAGCCATGGCACAATTATTACAGCTCATACCATCGATGTGGAGGGTTAGATCTGCAGCGGGTCTGGTCTCACAACTTGCACAGGTTGAGCAACCCTGAGAACCCTTGTGAGTAAGATAGTAGCTGGTGCAAAGTATGATCAGCATCAGAATTGCGCTGCCTGTCTCAATAAGGCTCAATTCGGTGTGGCAGGCCATGGTTACTGCCCGAAGACCAGCTTCAGAAAAATTCTGATCAAGATAGTCGAGTGCCAGGCCACCGGCAAGTGAACCTGCAAAAATGGTGGTAAGATAGATCAAGGCTGAAGACCGGCCAAGAATTTTCCAGATGACCGAAATTGCCGCGGCGTTGGTTGCCGGCCCGGAAATCAAAAACACAAAAGCAGCCCCAGGGCTGACCCCCATCTTAATAAATGCAAGGGCAATGGGTATCGACGAGGTGGAACACACGTAAACAGGGATTCCGATTGCCAGCATCAGCAGCATGGTGAGATAGTAGTTGCCGATAAATTGGCCAACAAACTCGCCAGAAACAAAGGTCGATATCAGGCCTGCTATTATGACACCGACAAACAGCGCTCTGGCGATCTCGCCAGGCAGAGTGACGAACGCGTATTTCAGTGCCGAAACAATTTTGGCAGCCAGTGAAGACTGAGGCTGCGACACGTTAACGCTGTTGTTGGCTTCTGCTCTGGGTTCTGCTTCACTTTTATCGGTTAATGAGACGGCCATGCCGCCTACTATGCCGGTCAAAAGAGCGACAAGCGGTCTGAAGATCGCAAAAAAAGGCCCAAGCAGGCCCCATGTTGCAAGAATAGAATCTGCACCTGTCTGGGGTGTTGAAATGAGAAAGGCGGTGGTTGCTCCTTTGCCGGCACCGTGCCGTCGGAGAGAGGCCGCTACTGGAATTACCCCACAGGAACAGAGAGGCAGGGGAACGCCTAACAGGGTGGCTTTGATAACCGGTCCAACCCGGCCGGTTCCAAGGTGCTTTTCAACCCAGCGAGGAGAAATCATTACCGATAATAGCCCTGATATTAGAAACCCAAGAATCAGATAGGGAGACATCTGTCCCAGGACTATCCAGCAGGCATTCAGTAGCTCCAGGAACTTTTCCATTACTAAGGCCCCTTAATTGGTATCATTATAAATATATCATAAGGGCGCAAAAAAGCAAACCCTGCTAACGATCGGATTGAGCACCGGTTGCTAAAATCAGGCCTTTGCAGTCGTTGGTGCCGCACGTTTTCTGCAGTCTATGCGGCCAAGGATGATAATCACCGACTGAATAGCTGTATCAGCTGCTTTGACCGGAATCAGACTGAGATGAAGATCGAAAGCGTAGTTTTCACCAATAATTTCGCAGGGTTCATTCTCAACCCACTTTTTTTCTGCAAGATAAGTAGCTATTTTTTCGCGCAATTCTACAGGAAGCGGAACATGGCCAAGGTCGATTTCATAAAGGTCGTCCCAGCCCAGTCTGAAGAGGGTCATCAGTTCATCGTTAGCGAAGGCAACTTTTTTTTCGTCGTTGATGAGCATCAGGGGTACATTCAAAAAGTTGGCCAATGAAGAAAACCTGCGTTTTTCAAGCTGAATTTTTTCAAGCTTGAGCTGATCTCTGATGCGAAGGTTTTCAGCCATGCTCGAGAGTCCGGCCACGATCTGATCAACTTCATTGCCAGTGTGCGATCTGACAGGAATGGAATAGTTGCCATCACGGACTTTTCTGATGATTTCAATTATTTTTCTGGTTGGCAGTTTTATCTGATGCGAGAGAAAGAAAAGTGCCACAAACGCGATGATTGCGGTGAGGATTACCACTAAAGTAATACGACTCTGGTAGGTTTTGCTTGTCTGGGCGATGGCATCTTTTTGTGTGGTAAGCATTTGCAGGCTTCTATTACGCAAAAACAGCATTTCATTGGTTAGTTTCTGCATATTACCAAGGAGTTCTGCCTTACGAATTGAAAATTCAGCCGAAGCGATTTCGGGGCTGGTCAAATGACGGGTCTGCCGTGATACTTCTGCCAGCATATTGCTTTCGCTGCCAATCAAGACCCCTATCCGGTTATAAAATTCCTGGCTCTCTTCACGCAGTTTCAGGATTTCTCTGGTAACCTCAGGTGAGTTCAGGTTTTCAGATAGGCATTTAATTTCAGAGGTTTTCTGGCGAAGGGTGAGGCAGTCACGAACATTCTTTTCGGTGTTAATAAACCATTTGATGTCTTCTTCAAGGTTCTCTCTGACCTTATGATCGAATGAATAAATGTGGTAAACGGCAAAAAAGCCAAAGAAAGTCAGCAGAATAATATTGAAAGCGGTGCCGATCTTGAATCTTTTTTCCATTGAAACTCTAAGCATGATTAATCCTCTTTTGTATCAAGATCAGAAATCAGCCTGATTTTTTCATCGCGGCCAACCAGCACCAGAATGTCATTCGTGGTAATTTTTTCGTCTGGCGAAGGAAGATCGTTCAAAACCACCTTGACAATATTTTCGCCTTTCTCGTTGATCCCGGGTTTTTTAGACTTAATGGCGATGACATTAACTCCATAGGTTGCCCTTAAAGACAATTCTTTCAGGCTCTTGCCCAGAAAGGCAGCCGGCGGTTCTATTTCGATGAGTGAATGACCTGAACTGAGTTTGATGCTTTCTATAATATGTGGAGAAATGAGCCGGTCAGCAATTTGCTCGCCCATTTGCTCCTCGAGCGAAAAAATTTCATGTGCACCTACCTCTGTCAAAATCTGGCCCTGCATTTTGCTCAAAGATCTTGAAAGGATCCGGTGAACACCAAGGCGCTTGAGAATTGCCGTGACCATAATACTGGTTTCAATATTATCGCCCACCGCTACAATTGCCACGTCGAGATCCTGTACTCCAAGTTCCCGCATTGCCTTTTCATTGGTACAGTCACATAATACGGCCTGACTGACATGGTCTTTGACTTCATCGACAGCTTCAGGGTCGATATCGATCGCCATAACTTCGCCACCACGTTCGAAGATCGAGGTTGCCAGCTTGGCTCCAAATCTTCCTAGACCTATAACGGCAAATTGCATGCTATTTTCCTCCTGTCAGCCGACCAGGACTCTGGTCTGAGGGTATTGAATACTGACGCGGCTGCTCTGTGAAGTTATCGAAAGCGCCATTGTTAAGGGGCCGGTGCGCCCGATAAACATAAGAATGATTATTAACAGTTTCCCGGCCACGGAAAGAGCGGGGGTAATGCCGGTCGATAGACCGACGGTTGCGAAAGCTGAAAATACTTCGAAAATGATCTGAATCAGGCTGTGCTCTTCGGTCAA
The DNA here is from genome assembly GCA_028691595.1 of Candidatus Rifleibacteriota bacterium. Taxonomy (GTDB): domain Bacteria; phylum Muiribacteriota; class Ozemobacteria; order Ozemobacterales; family Ozemobacteraceae; genus Rifleibacterium. Next base: position 705 of record JAQUZA010000326.1, on the reverse strand, counting down.
AATCATCATAAAGATAAAAAAAGACACCAGAGCGGCAGAAATAGCGACAATCAGAAAGGCTTTTAAAATTGTTTCATCCGGGATTCTTCGCCCCCGGACATTAACCTGTGAATTGCCTTTTAGCTTGGCTCTGACAAAGAGAAACAGAGTGGCAAAGGTTGTCGTTTTTATACCTCCGCCGGTTGAGCCGGGCGAAGCCCCGATAAACATCAGTATTGCCATAAAAAACAGGGTGCTGGTTTTTAATGAGGCGAAATCGATTGTATTAAAACCGGCAGTTCGTGTTGAAACTGATTGAAAAAGAGCTGCCATGATTTTTTCGCCGGCAGACAAATCGTTCATACAAGTCGATGTGTGTTCAAGAATGAAAATAACTACCGCACCTGAAAGAATTAGAATTAAACTCACGCTAAGAACCAGCCAGGAGTGGGTATTCAGTTTATGGTTTTTTGCGCCTCTAAGAAATGAATTAACTGAACTTAGAACGGTAAAACCCAGACCTCCGGTGATGATAAGACCCATGACCGTAAAGTTAATTACCGGGTCGCCATGATAGCCCATCAAACTGTCTGAGTAAATAGAAAAACCGGCATTGCAGAATGCTGAAATGGCGTGAAAAACTCCTGAAAATGCCGCGTCAACAGCACAGCAGCCCGTTAAGAAATACAGGCGCAGAGCAAGAATGATCGCTCCGATTGTTTCAAT
>JAQUZA010000325.1 GCA_028691595.1 Candidatus Rifleibacteriota bacterium | reverse complement strand
GAAGCACCTATTTCGTGCAGAAGCATGGCAATGCTGTAGACTTCCTGACCGGTTGAGCAGGCAGCACTCCAGACTCTCAATGGACGTTGTTCTGGCGACAATCTACATTGTTTGAGAAGTGACGGCAAAATATCGCTGCGCAGGGCATCAAAATGAGCGGTATCACGAAAGAATGAGGTTTCTTTGGTGGTTATCTGGTCGATAACATCTTCGCGCAGTTCAATCATTTTTTCATCGCTGGCCATAAAATAAAACTGACTGTAAGAACCGCAGCGATACCTGTCGAGAAGCAGATGCAATCTTTCCCTGATAAGGTATTCCTTGTCATCGCTCAGCGAAATTCCGGTCAGGTCAAAAATAAGCTGAATCCACAGGGCAAGTTCATTACGATCCAGTTTTCTGTTCATTTGTTACTATTTCCTCTCACCCTGGTATGGTGCAGCTCTATCAGATGCGCCAATAGATCTACGGCAGGTGGCAATCCTCAATATACAATCAGGAATATCTTGAAGATGAACCACCTCGTTGGCAAGACCAGCCTCAATTACCGCTTTTGGCATACCATAAACCACGCAGGACTCTCTGCTTTGAGCTGCCACATAGCCACCGGCCTCTCTTACCATTCTGGCACCACTCAGACCGTCAGATCCCATTCCGGTCATGATAATAAAGGCAATGCGCCCTGAGAAACATTTAACTGCTGAGCGCAGCAGATAATCAACTGATGGTCGGCAGCAGCTTTCCGCGTAGCACAAGGACTTCCTGGTTGCCGATCACTTCGATCTTTCTTTTGATCAATTCTGCCGGAATCAGAAGCATTTCAAGAACATTGAGCTGAGGAATTGCAAACATTTCTTTGCTGGTGGTCAAAATGAGAGACGGGATAATGGCAAGAGTCAGTGGCAGCTTGATTTTAAACGAAGTGCCCCTTCCGAGTTCAGAAACAATCTCGACCTTGCCGCCAAGCGCATCGATATTCGACTTAACTACATCCATGCCAACGCCACGGCCCGAAAGATCTGACACCTTTTCGGCAGTAGAAAGCCCGGGAAGAAAAATCAGATTCTGTTTTTCGGCGGTGGTCATGCTTCTAGCCTTTTCTGCCGAAACCAGGCCTCGTTCAACCGCCTTGGCGCAGACTTTTTCACCGTCAATACCATGACCGTCGTCGGCAACTTCAATTACTACCCGACTGGCCTCGTAGCAGGCAAACAACCTGACTCTCGCCGGGTTAGGCTTGCCCAGTCGATTGCGTTCTTCCGGCGTTTCTACACCATGGTCGATGGCGTTGCGTACCATGTGAGTCAGAGGATCTCCAAGACCTTCAATCAGGGTCTTGTCGAGTTCTACTTCTTTTCCCTCCATGGTCAGGGAGATTTCTTTGTGCAGCTGTCGTGAGAGGTCACGAATCATCCTGGGAAACTTGGAAAAAACACGCTCAAGGGGCTGAAGTCGTGTCATCATTATGGTTTCCTGGAGTTCGCTGGTCACCTGACCCATACGCTGACCACTAATTCGTATCGCCCGCATGTCGTTGCGATTCAGCCCTTCTCTAAGCTGATTACGACTCAAAACCAGTTCGCCGGCAAGATTCATGAGATCTTCTAGAAGGCTGACCTTAACGCGCAGCGTTGGTTCAGCCTTTTCAGCAACCTGAATCGATTCTGCCTCCTGAACAGGCGAGCCCACCGGTCTGCCCGGTGAAGCTTCTGATGCATTATCAGAAGCAACGGTAATATTTTCACCTGGCCCGGCACTTACGGCCAGGCTATTAACCGCACCGGCAAAGGGTGCCGACTGCACCATAACAGGCTTTGCCGGAGCCAGAAGTTTGAAGGTGCCGTCAGGAACTTCCATCAGCGGGTCAAGGTCTGACTGGCCAATCACCGTACTGTAGAGAATTTCAACCGGCAGGGCCAGGGTCGACTCATCGCCTGCCGGGCCGGCTTTTTCGGTATCAACCTGAAAGATCATAACAGTGCCAAGACCGTAGAGCAGTTTAAGAAAGTCTTCCATCGATCTTTCGCGCTGATCGATGCTGGTAATAAAGTCAAATTGCGCCAGATAAACATTCAGTCCATCCTGATGAGCGGCTGAAATATCGGCTTCCGGCATGGCAAAAAGTCTTGGAACCGGCCAGGAAGCAGGGATCTCTGAAATTGAAGACGCTGTCTCAGGCAATGGAGGTATTTCAGATTGCTCGACCTGCCTGGTTGAAGCTTTGCCGTCGATCTTTTTTAGAACCTCATCGAGGTTGGTCAGAATCCAGGAAATATCAATGGAATTGCTCTGAGCGGCGTTATCAACGAGGTTTCTCAGGCAGTCAAAACTGCGTAGCAGCAGGTCAATCAGTTCTGAAGAGGGTTTGATTCTCTCTGATCTGAGGTGGTCAAGGAGCCATTCAGTTTTGTGCGAAAGCTCATGTATCTGGTTAAAACCAAACATGCCGCTTGAACCCTTGATTGAATGAGCAGCCCTGAAAACATGATTGGTCAGCTTGAGCCGTTCTTCTGGAGTTGCGGTCTCAAGCTTGAGCAGAAGCGGTTCGATGCCCTCAAGGTGTTCGACCGATTCAGCGAGAAAACATTGCAGGAGCTCATCAATTTCATTTTTAGAAAACATCAGTTCACATGCTCCAAATTGAGGGAGCAAAAAGAAATGACGTTTAATGAAAACATATAACCAACCAGGAAGTCTCTCATCTCAGGCATACCCTTTATCTATCTGACAGGATGTCTGCTAATCCTTAGGGAAGTATATCACAAAACGGACAAAAAATAAAAATCTGTCAACTGCATTGGCCGGGAAGTGTCTTAGAAGATGCGCAATGATCGATTATGCTGAGTTCCCCACCCGCAGCAGGTTAAAGCGCAAAAATACCAGGTCTATGTACACAACAAATTTGTTGGCAACACCTGGTTATTTAAAATTGTTCAAGGCAATCGGCAGCAAAAACCGCGGGGGTAGAAATCTGGTTTTACATGCCACCTGAAGAGGCAAATTCCACATGCTTCTCGAGAAGAAGCATCAGGGCAAGTATTGCCAGAAAAAGGCCAACCATTACCATCATGACTTTGCGGTGGGCGGCATCTTTGTCGAAAACCCTGGGCTGTTCTACGTCTGCAGGGAGTTCTTTGCCTGTGGATTTATTCTTTGCGGCCCTGGCAGTTTTTGAGCTTTTTTCTTCGAGATTTTCGTCTTTCATATGGTCCTTCCTGTCGCGGTTGATTGCTGCAAACATAACATAAAAAGCACCCCTTCACTGCATGAATTATACCTCATGCTGCGAAGGGGTGCAAAACTGATTAAATATCATCCCCGCGTTTCGGCCACGGAGGGTTACAAGCGTTGATCTAAGCCGGTATCGACGAGATTCAAGCGTGACAGACGACTAGGGCTCAACATACATGTCGTCATAAAGTTCAAGACTATCACCGTCGGCAAAAATATCTTCAATCTTTTTGTCGATCTTGCCAGTTCTGGTAATGAAGTGAATTTCGGCAGCGATTTTTTCGCGGCGCACTTTCTCACCCTCATTTTCAGGGACTCTGCCAATCAGAACAGCAAAATTTAATGGCTCAGTATCAGCATCAACTGACAATTCAATCTTCTTTTTGGCTGAAGCGAGGTTCAACTCAACCTTAACCTCCTTAAGATCTTCACCAAAAGTCAGAAAATCAAAATTTACATAGAGGGTGTCCAGAGACGACATCGGGTTTGGCAGCGGCCCTTCACCAAGAAATAGAGGCCCTGTCTGTATTGTTTCCACTGTCCAGTCCTTGCCTTGAATATCCTGTGTTACTCTGGTAAGGAACTTAAAATTGCCTTCCGGGAGTTTTGCCTTATCTTTGTCGTAATGATCTTTCAAATCCATGATCAGTTGCTGGCATGGCTTACCAGCTTTATCTTGCCATGTACCATCTGAAGAATTAAACGTCGCGGTCAAAGGCCCGGCAATTTTATGATTTTTCGCATCCATGGCGGTTACTTCCATGACCAGTTCTTTTATGAACAGGGAATTGTCAAAGCCAATTCCTGGCAAAATCAAAGAAGCGATGGTATACAACTCTGGTGGGGTGTAGGTAACGATCTTCTCTTTGGTTGCATCGGCCATGGAACTTAGATCAAAAGAGCCAGCCCCGGCCCAGATAAATTCACCAGCAGAAACCCTCGTGAACTGAATTTCGACTTTGCCAACGGGATCAGCCTTTTCAGGTAGTTGCAGCTCAACGAATTCAGCAAACACCTTTTCGATAGAAGATTCAATGGTCGGCATTTTTTCTGCCGGCAGGTTTTCAGGCAGCTTCAAGGAAATCTGTGACCGCAGACGATCAAAAAGTGTCATGGCGGCGACTCTTGCTGAGGGCTGCTGATCAAGGTTCATTATTTGAGGTTTTCTGAGATTCTGCATATCCAATTTTTCGCTTCTTTGCGCAAACCTGGGATCGCTTTTCAAATCCTGCCACACCAGTGCTTTCGACTTCATAAAAGCATGGTCAAAAGCATCGAGGGATTTTTTATCAGGGG
>JAQUZA010000324.1 GCA_028691595.1 Candidatus Rifleibacteriota bacterium | reverse complement strand
CGATGAGGTTCAATTTGAACCTGAGCTCGTAAAACATGGATCCTGGAAGATCGTTAACATTCAAAATTCGCTTGACAGTCTACTGAAGAATACTGATGTCGATGCTATACTGGCTGTCGGGCCGTTAGCGTCACAGCTGGCTTCGACAAGGGGTTCTTATGCCCGTCCGGTGATCGCCGCTCATGTTATCAACGCTTCAATGCAGGGCTTGAAAAAGGAAGACGGCACAAGTGGGGTTGATAACCTTGCCTTTATCGATCTTGGTATCGATCTTGGCCGGCACATTGAACGTTTTCAGGAAATCAAAGATTTTAAAACTCTGCATCTGGTTATCCATCCCTGTCTCATTGAAGGTATCCCCCTGCTGGCAGAGCATCTTGAAAATCAGGCGCGGGAGCGCGGTGTTAAACTGTTTGTTGTGCCCGCCACCAGTAATCTCTCAGAGGTCGCTTCTCACCTTGTAGCTGCCGAAGCTGTTTATCTTGCACCCGCAATGGATATAACTTCTGAACAACAGCGTCAGCTGATTGGCAAAATCAATGCTCTTAAACTGCCGAGTATGGCCATGATCGGCCGCGCTCCTGTAGAAAGTGGTGTTTTGTGCAGTATTGCTATGGAGATCGACACTCAGAAGCTTGCCCGGCGCATCGCCCTAAATTTTCAGAGACTGCTGATGGGCGATAATCCATCTATATTCCAGGTAGATTTTTCGCATAGTGAACGCCTGACCATTAACATGCAGACTGCCCGTGAGATTGGCGTTTTCCCAACCTGGGAACAAATGACAGACGCTGTCCTGATAAATGAAGAACCTGACAATGTTGAGCGGAAGCTCTCTATATCAGAGGTAATCGAGACGGCACTACTGCGTAATCTTCAGTTGATAGCCAAAAAGCAGGAACTTGCTGCCGGCGAACAGGCGGTTAACCGGGCCCGGTCAAATCTCAGGCCTAAGCTGAGCGCTTTTGGCCGCCAGACAGTGCTTGATAAAGATCGCGCTGAAAGCATTATGACCAGCGGCGAATATACAACGCAGCTTGGGGCCGATCTTCTTTTTGTTCTTTACAGTGAGCAGGCTCGTGCCGGAATTGATATTCAAAAGCTCTTTCAAAATGCGCGCCGTGAGGAAGAAAGGGCTTTGATGCTCGATGTTATCAGGGATGCCGCGATTGCCTATCTGAATGTTCTTAAAACAAGAACTCTGCAAAATATCCAACGCGATAACCTTGAAGTGACCAGAGCCAACCTCGAAATTGCCAGATTCAGGGAGCAGGTTGGCACCTCAGGCCCCGCCGAGGTCTATCGCTGGGAAATTCAAATGGCGGGTGCCCGTCAGGCAGTTATCGATGCTTCGGCAATGCGAAAAAAAGCCGAAATGGCAATGAACCAGATTCTCAACGCCGGCCAGGAGGAAGATTTTACCACCACTGACTGTGATATTTTTTCGCAGGTATTTTTTCTTGATCATACACGTGTCGCCCCATATATTGACAATCAGATGGGTTACAAGGTTTTTCGTGATTTTCTTGTGGCCGATACCTATGCTTTTTCGCCCGAGATTCAGCAGATTGGCAGAGGAATAGAAGCGATGGAACGTTCACATCGCTCTGCCAGAAGCAGGTTCAATCATCCGGTCGTTGCCCTTCAGGGAAATTTCAGTCGCACTCTGCGTGAAACGGGAATTGGCGATGTTAAGCCGGCTATGCCCGCCCCCTTTAACAGCGTTTTCAGTTACCCTGACAAGAATGACTGGCATGTCGCCCTTAATATTTCGCTGCCTTTGTTCGAGGGTGGCGACCGTAAGGCTGCTGTTAAAGAGGCTGAAGCGACCATAAAAAAGCTTGAAGCTGAACGGGGTTTTCTGATGCAACGCCTCGAGCTCAACACACGTGCTTCTCTTGAAGACGCACGCGCATCTTTTTCCAGTATCGGCCTGGCGCAAACCCGTGCCGGTTATGCAGAAAAGACTCTCAGCCTTGTTCAGAGCGCCTATTCTCGAGGTGCTGTGAATATTCTCGACCTGATCGATGCTCAAAATGCCTTTCTGGTCGCCAAAGAAGCTTCAACAAATGCTGTGTTCTCTTTCCTGAGCGATTTTGTTAAAGTTTGCCGGGCTGTCGGAACTTTCGATTTTATTCTGAACCCCGAGAGCAACGACCACTGGTATGATCGTCTCGAAGCATTCTATTTGAATGCCGGCGCTTCGCAGGGTTTCAAACGCCGGGCTGCAAAAAAGCTGGCCATAGAATCTGCCGCTGAAAAAGAAAAAGTCCTTTTCGAAGACTGAAACAAACTGCACAATAAATAAACCCGGCCTTTTGCACAGTTTTTAACTGTCTGAAAGGCCGGGTTTATTTTTACATGCCCGAAGGCAGATAGGTTTGAACTGAATTTTGCCGCGGCTGCTCAGCCAAGAAAGCCGGTATTGAAAGCAATGTCCTTTGGTGTGTGGCCCATGCCGGCATAATCACAACAAAGCTCTTCACCGGCCTTGATATGACGTGCAGAAAAGGTGCCGGCGGGGCGGTCAATGGTGTTGGGTGCTTTTGAGTGGTTCATGAAACGGGCATCATCGATGCAATAATAAAGAAGATCGTCAGACGAAAAGCAATATTTCTTGAAAAATTCACTCTGCCAGGCTGGCATTGAATTCAGTTTATTCTCAGTCAGAACTTTGTCGAACTCTTCGTGATATGCCCAGATCTGAGTGTTAGCCGGAATATCTTCGGCGGCGAAAAGACCGAGACCTTCAATACTTGAACTGTTCACAAAGGTTTTTACAAGCAGCATGGTGATAATTTTTCGCCTTACTCACAGCCCGCAGACTGTGCAGCAGCGAACTATCCTTGTTCAGATTTTCCCAGCATAATTTTATGCTGAGAATGAGGTGAGAATAGCACCACCAAATCTACTTATCAATAGGGTTAAGAAGATTTTTCCATTCTTGATTTTTTCCGGTCATACTTTCGAACACCCGGAGCAATTTTTTGGCCATGCCTTCACGCAAAAAATTAGCCCTGACTTCAGTTAGATTGCCGACGGCAGAGTCAGCAAGTTCTGCATAGTTCTTAAGAAGATATCTGGCTTGTGCTGCAAGTTGAGCCGGGTCAGACGGGTCATAATAAAGATTTCCCGAAACAGACCTGAGAATGTCACAGGCTTCTCCCTTGAGCCCATATAAAATGGGGCGGCCGCCTGCCATGTAATCAAAAACTTTCGACGGAATGGTTTTATCCATGGTGCCGTCGTCTTTAAGATGCAGCATCAGCGCATGCGCATTGCGGATCATGCTGATAGCCATTTCTTTTGAAACCAGACCCATTATTTCGACATTTTTCAGGCCGGCATCTCTCACCGCCGACTCTATGAGAGGTTTTTCAATCCCATTTCCAACCAGCTGAAAATTTATCCGGGTTTCGTTCTCAGAAGCGAGAATCCGGGCTGCTTCGACTACGAGCCCTAGATTCTGGCAGTAGCCCATGTTGCCGATATAGAGAATATTCAGCACTTCAGGGCAGGTATCTGCTGGCAGGGCTTTTTCAGCGACCATCTTTTCTGGAATGGCGTTATAAATAATGGTCGGTTTGCGCCCCCCTGATAATTTCTCTATGTATTCGGCCATTGGTCTGGCCACGCAGGTGATCTGGTCGGCGGCTCTGTATAGAACGTGCTCAACCAGTTTGGCGCATTTAAACAGCATGCTGTCGGCCTTGATTTGCCCGGCAACTACCGCGGATTCCGGCCAGATATCACGAATATCAAGGCATAGTTTTGCCTTCTTGAACCGGGAAATTACCAGTCCGGCAATGCCTGTAAAAAGAGGCGGGCTCGAGGCCCAGATAACGTCAAATTGCCCGGGATGCCGGCGTGCAGACTTGATTGCCGCAAACATGAATGAAAGATAATGAGCGATATAGTTCCATTTGCCGCGCCCGGCATATTTTATCAGTTTGACTCTGCTTACTTTGAGTTTGCCGTCATCGACTTGCTCACCAGCTATCTGCCCTTTGTGAGGTTCTCCGGCAACGATATGAACCTCACAACCCATTTTTGCCAGAAGGTTGGCAGTTTCCTGCATGCGAAAGGCACAGGCAGTGACATCCGGGTAGTAAAATTGCGTTACTATCAGTATTTTAAGCGGGCTTCCAGGTGATGACATAGTCGATTGCCTCGGCTTGGGGGTTGCTCAATATCAATTTTTCAGATTTTACCGGTCGGCCAAAATCAGGATACCAGACATGGGGCGCACTGCGAACCGTTACCCCTGTTTTGATGCTGAAAAAGGTATTGTTTATGGTGAAACTGTATGTTGCTGGGGTTTCTTCAGCAACGACGACAACTTCAGGAGCGAGATGAATCAGAGAGATGAAGGTTCCTGTGACCCTGCGATTGCTCATTCGGTCTCTGATTGTTATTGAACCTGGCGAAAAAATGGTTTCACGGCGAAAAGTCTGCCCGTATTGGTCGACGAACTCAACGGCCAGTAGCCCGTTTTCTGAGTCGTAGCTGCTATGGGTGACCTTGGCGCGTTGGCCGA
>JAQUZA010000323.1 GCA_028691595.1 Candidatus Rifleibacteriota bacterium | reverse complement strand
ACATGCACGAAAATATCGGAGCCAGAAGGTTGCACACAATAATGGAGCAGCTTATGGATGAAGCCTCGTTTTCTGCACCGCAGAAAATGACCGGCCGCTACGAAATTTCACGTGAAACAGTCGACAGAGTTATCGGCCCGCTGATGAAAGACCGTGATCTGGCAAGATTCATTCTCTGAAATTCAAGCCATAAAAGGGGAACAGCAAAACATGTTTGAAAGACTGACCGGAACTTCGACCTTCAACCTTCTCAGCAAAGGCCTTGATGTGTCATCCAAGCGGCACGCAGTTATTTCCAACAACATTGCGAACGTCAATACTCCTTTATTCAAACGCCAGATTGTCACTTTCGAAGATCAGATGGCAAAAGTATTCGACGGCAAGATCGACATTGTGGGCCGTCGCGAAGATGACCGTCATATTCCCATCGGCGAAAACAACTACATGAATGTTGGCCCGGTAACCATAAAAGATCGAATTCACGTGATGCGCAACGATAAGAACAACGTTGACATCGACGTTGAAATGAGCGATCTGGCCAAGAACACCATGACCTATCAGATTCATTCGACTCGTCTGGCAGCAATGTTTGCCGGTCTGAACGATGTAATCAGCCGTGGAGGTAGAGCATAATGACTATGTTCAGAGGCATTGATATTTCCTCATCTGGTTTAACGGCCGAACGTCTGCGCATGGATGTTATCTCGAACAATATCGCCAACGTCAACACCACCCGCACCGAAGACGGCGAACCTTTCAGAAGAAAAATGGCAATTTTTCAAGCCCGGCATGCATACGGTCAGCGAGCCTATCAGGACCGAATGAACCCTCAGGAACCTGGTCGTGGCGTAAGAGTCACTGCGATCATGGAAGATATGACACCATTCAAAATGGAGTATAATCCAGAACATCCTGATGCCGATGCCGAAGGCTACATAAGAAGACCAAACATAAACATTGTGCACGAAATGGTGGACATGATCACGGCAACACGTGCCTACGAAGCAAATGTAACCTGCATTAATTCGGCCAAGGACATGACCAATTCAGCCCTGAATATTGGAGGGAGATAATAACAGATGAAAATTGATGCAAACCACCCGTTGCACGGCGTAAGATCAAAACCCGAGCGACCTCAGACCAATGCCAAAGAGCAGTGGAACAGCTTTTTAAATCAGTTTCAGACGGCCATCAACGAAGTAAACATGCTTGGTAAGGAATCTGAAAAACTGACCCAGGACGCAGTTCTTGGTCGCGTTGAAAACCTGCATGATGTCATGATCGCAGCAGAAAAAGCCAAGACGGCGATGAATCTCACCATTGAAGTCAGAGGAAAAGCGCTTGAAGCATACAAAGAAATCATGCGCATGAATTTTTAATTTTTAGTCTTTACAGAATGGTTTGTGCGTACTATAAATAATCTAGCAACCTGAACAATAAAAAAAATAGAATACACAGTGCACGACAGAGTAGGGAGTAGCAGGCATGACAGATTTTCTTCGGCAGTTATGGGAACCCGTTGCCAGATTGCCCCGGGCCCAGCAAATCGGGCTGGCATTTTTTGTAATTCTGGTAGTTGCAGGTATTATCAGCATATCGATGTGGGGCACCCAGAAAGAGTTCATTGCCCTCTTCGAAGCCGAGGATCTGAAAATTGAAGATGCCGGAAAAGTTACTGCCAAGTTAAGTGAACTCGGTATTGAATATAAGCTGGGAAAAAGTTCAACCGAAATTCTCGTGCCCCTTACCGACAAGTCATACATTCTTCTTCAGCTTGCCCAGGAAAAAACCCTGCCTCAGGCAAAGCCTGGCTGGCAGAAGCTTATCGATGAACGTTCAATTTTCGCCGGCACCACGCAACAGGAGTTCGACCTGAATTATGTGCGCGGCCTGCAGCAGGAACTCGAAGCTACTCTCAAACGCATGGGGCCCATCGAAGAAGCGAACGTCAGTATAGTCAAGCCCAAAAAAGAAGTATTCAAAGAAGACCAGAAAGAGCCAACGGCCAGCATTCTTCTCCAGCTCAAATCTGGAGCCGAAATAAACCAGGATCAGATCAGAGCGATAAGAGACTGGGTCTGTTCGGCCGTAGAGGGTCTTCAACCCGACAAAGTTAGAATCGCCGACACAGAAGCCCGCGACCTCACCAGAGTCATCGAAGATGAAGAGTTGATGACCCTTGACAAGGCACAGACGACCCAGCTTAAAATCACCCGTGACCGCGAAAAACATCTGCGCAACGAACTGACTCAGATTCTTGAGGGTATGTTTGGCTATAACCGTGCCCTGGTCAGCGTCAGACTCGACATGGATTTCGACCAGAAAGAAGCGGTCAGCGATGTAGTTATCCCACCTGTTGAAGGTTCAAACACCGGCATTATTCTTTCAGAAAAGCTCGAAAACGAAAAATACGAAGGTCGCGACCTCATCGAAGACGGCGAACCGGGGGTAAACTCAAATCTGCCCCCTGGCGCACCCGCCTACCCCGGCACCGAAAATTCGGTCATCAATAAATACGAGCGCGACGGCACCATCCGCAACTATGAAGTTACCAGGTCAAAAGAAAAATACGTCAAAGAGCAGGGCACAATTCGCCGTCTGACTGTATCGGTCGTTCTTAACGATGACCCTGAGCGACTGAACACCCTGACTGACCAGATTACCGAAATTGCCAAACAGACCGTAGGTTTCGACAAAATACGTGGCGACAAGATTTCCTTGATGGTCATGCCCTTCAAAAACGATGATGCAGACCGCGCCAAAGCAGCAATGGCCCTGAAGAAAGAGCAGGAGAAGCAGATGTTCATGATTGTTGTTGGTCTTCTCATGTCATTCCCGGTTTTTCTGGGTGTGATCTATATCTTTGTGAGAGTTTCTAGAGCAAGGGCTCTGGCACGCGAACAGCAGAGACTGCAAGAAGCCGCTGCCGAAGCCGAATCACTGCGACAAAGACGCGAACAACAGCTTTTCCAACAGAACGAGCAACAATGGAAAGACTGGGAACGCCGTTTCAAGGATGTTAAAAACTTCTTCCCGGAACTCACCGACCTTGAAGAAAAGAAACGCAAGGTCCAGGATCTGCGCCTGCAAGCCTATCAATATGCCGCCGACAACGACGGGCTGCCTCCTGACTTTGAAGAAATGACCCCGGAAGAGCAGTTTATCTACCGCGAAGCTTTCCAGAAAAAAGCAGATGGCACCCTCAACGAAGGCCTCGAAAGACTGTCTTCAATCATTGCCGAGCGTGACCGCGAGCGCGAAGAAGAACTTGCCAGACTTAATCAGCAGGCGAATGCCCGTGAGTTCCTCGAAGAACGTGTCAGAAATCTTATTGAAACCAAACCCGATGATGCAGTACAGGTTGTTCGCCTGTGGCTGACCAAATAAGGAAAGAGAGCATTAACCATTGGCAGCCGAGAAAACATCAGTCACCATCAAACCCGAAGATCTTCCTATCCTTGACATACCGGGCAGGGCCAAGGCTGCAATTCTTCTGATCTTTCTCGGCCCAGAAACGAGCGGTTACATTCTTCAGTCTTTATCAGACTCTGAAATCGAAATTCTCACCATTGAAATCGCTAAAGCCCGCAAGGTAACAACCGAAGAAAAGCTATCGGTGCTCTTTGAGTTCGAACAATTGATGATGGCCAGAAAGTTCTTCTCTGAAGGCGGCCTCGAATATGCCAAACATCTTCTCGAAAAGACCATCGGGCCAGGTCGTGCCCTCGAAATTCTTGCCAAAATGGGCACTTCGCTGCAGGTTCAGCCTTTTGAAGCAGCGCGAACCGCAGACCCCACCCAACTGGCAACCCTGATTCAGAACGAGCACCCGCAAACGGTTGCTCTTATTCTTGCTTATCTGCAACCCGAAAAGTCGGCGGTCATTCTTCAGTCGATGACCCCTGACACCCAGGTTGAAATCGCCAAACGCCTTGCCCTAATGGACAGAACCAGCCCTGAAATCACCAGAGAAGTCGAGAACTACCTTGAAGAACGCCTTTCTTCAATTATTGGTCAGGATTTCACCAGCGTTGGCGGTATCGACTCCCTCATTGGCGTATTGAATGCCGTCGAGCGTGCCACCGAGAAGAATATCATCGAAACCATGGAAGTTCAGGAGCCGAGTCTGGCCGAAGAAGTCAAGAAGCGCCTGTTCGTATTCGAAGATGTTGTTCTTATTGACGACAGAAGTCTGCAGCGCCTGTTTAAAGAAATCGACATGAAAGATCTCTCGGTTGCACTCAAAGGTGTTACTGATGAAGTTAAAGAAAAATTCTACAAAAACATGTCCAAACGTGCTGCGGAAATGCTTAAAGAAGAAATGGCATACATGGGTCCGGTGCGTATGCGTGACGTTGACCAGGCACAACAGCGCATTGTTGCCGTGGTCAAGAAACTTGAAGCCAGAGGCGAAATTGTCATTTCACGCCCTGGAGTATCGTAGTCTTACCACTTCCACTTGGACCTAAAAGCCCAATTAACTTTCCTTGTTCTATTTCAAAGTTAACATTATCAGATGCTTTAAAATCACCAAATCTTTTACTTACATTTTTTAGTTCA